>JAKSVV010000099.1 GCA_024407775.1 Clostridia bacterium | reverse complement strand
CTGAAGCTAGCATGAACCCCACGTCGAACGTGGGGTATTCGTTACACAAAAAAGAAGATGATAAATCATCTTCTTATATTAATATAATTATTATTTTATTTATAATTATGTTTTGACTCTATAATGTTTTTACTAGGAATGTTTCTCTAATATATTTATTATACTTTAAGTAATCTTTTACTTTTTGTGCCTTTTCATAATTATCAAATAATCCAAATACTGTTGCACCAGATCCACTCATACTAGCTCCTAGTGCTCCACCATTTATCATATCTTCTTTTATTTCTTTTATTTCATGGCACATACTTTGTGTATAGCCTTCCATTGTATTACATAGTAATGATCCAATCTTTTTTAAGTCTCCTTCATTTATTGCTTCTATCATTTCATCTGTTTTTGGATGTACTTTTATATGTGCTGGATCAAAGTTCTTATGTACTTCTTTAGTTGATACTATTACATCAGGTTTACATAGTACTACGAAACATGATGGTATATCTTTTAGTGGTGTTATCTTATCACCATTTCCTTCAACTAAACAAGTTCCATCCATAATACAATATGGGATATCACTATCAAATTGTTTTCCTAGTTTTATTAATTCTTCTTCACTTAATTTTAAATCAAATAGTTCATTCATACCTAGTATTGCTGTTGCGGCATTTGTTGAACCACCGCCAAGTCCTGCTGCTACTGGTATCTTTTTATTTATATCTATGAATATACCATCTTCGATGTTATATTCTTTTTTTATTTTTTCTACTACTTTATAAACTAAGTTTTTATTATCTGTTGGTACCCAAGGTAAATTTGTATTTAACTTAATACCACTGGCTTTCATTTTTCTAATAACAATATCATCAGCAAAATCTACTTTTTGCATGATCATTTTAAAATCGAAATTATTATCAGCTTCTTTTCCTAAAACATCTAATGTTAAATTTATTTTAGCATAAGATTTTAGTTCTAGTTTATACATTATCTGATGTTTCTCCTTCATTTGGAGTTACATTTGTATCTTCATTTAATGATTCAGATACATTTTCATTTGCTGTTTCAGTACTAATATTTTCATTTGCTGACATATCGATATTTTCACCATCTGTTCCTGTTGCTTCGCTAGTTTGCTCATTATTTAAATCAGCAGGTGAAGTTACTGTTACTACAGGAGCTTCAGGTACTGGTTCGTGATAAATACCTTTGCTTTTATCCATTGCTATCTTCCATGAGTCTCTAAGTTCTCTTATTAAACCTAGTACTTCATTTGTGATATCTTTATCTTTTTTAATATTAGCTTCAACTAATCTTCTATACATATAATCATATAGTAAGAATAAGTTGTTACCAATTTCGATTTTTCTGTCTACAACAATCATAAATTCTTCTATTATGTTTTGTGCCTTAACAAGAGATTTATGTGCTTCTTCAATTTCTTCATTATCTATTGCGATTAATGCTCTATTTAGAAATTTAATACAGCCATCATATAACATTAATGTTAGTTCTTGCGGGCTTGCTGTCATTACCTTATTAGCTAAATACTGATTAGCTGGTGAACTTGGTGATTGCATTTTTGCCTCCTTCTATTGCTTATTATCGAAATGATTACCTACTTGATTTTCCATCTTATCGTATGTATCAAAAATAATCTTTTTAGTCATAGTTATTTTTTCTACATTACTTTTAGCTTGAATTTTTTGTTTATTTAATTCTTCTAAATTCTTCTTATCAAGTTCTAAGACTTTTTGTGATAAATCATTAATTTTTGTTTCTAATTTATCATACTCTAAATTTTCGTCTTTATCAACTTTTAATTCTTCTATTTTTTTTATGACTTGTTCTCTTTGGTCCAATAAACGCATAAATCTTGGTATTAAACCAAGATTTATTGCTTTTTGTTGTCTAAGTGTTAAGTCATATAATTCTTCTAATAATTTTAATTTTTCTTCCATTATTAAAGTCACCTTTTTTAATTATAGATTATAGACTGATTTCTAGTATTACATTCCGCCTCCGCCTAGTAATTGTGAGATATAAGTATTTTGGCTATTTAACTTATTCATTGCTGTTTCTAGTGCACTGAATTGTTTATAGTATTTATCATACTTAGCATTTACTTTATCTAATAATTCTTGTACTTTCTTTGTATTTTGGATTAATTGTTTTGAAAGTACAGAAGTTGTTTCAGATGTATCTCCAATCTTACCGGCTTTTTCAATTAATTGACCTTTAGCATTATTAAGATCACGGTATGTTGAAATGTAATCTTCTAATGTATCAAACATTCTATTCATTAAACCTTCTTGGTTCTTTCTTGTTGTCTTTTCATCAAATGAATATTGTCTTGAAGATGCATTTCCATACTTAGATGATTTTTGTGTAAATAATGCTACTACGTCATCTAATTTATTTGAAATTGCTTCTTTTAATTTATTAGCACCATCATCGTCTAAGATAATTTTACCACCATTTGTGTATGTACCTGTTTTAATACCGATGTCACTAAATGTAGTTCCAACACCTTCAACAGTTCCACTAAATGTTGATCTTAAACTATTTAATAATGATCTAATAGTTGAATCATTATGTAATAGACCAGTCTTTGCTTTTTCATCCCATTTTTTGATTTCGTCTTCAGTCATTTCTGATCTTTCGTCATCAGTTAAAGGCTGGAATGATCTATCATATTTTTCATCAACTAACTTTTGTAAGTAATCTACAATTTCATTGTAGTCTTTTACAAATGTTTTAATATCTTCGAATACTTTGTCAGTATCAATATCTAAATTAACAGTGATTTCTTCACCTTCAGCTGTTGCTTCATTTGCTTGGTATGTAATACCATCAACAGTGAAAGTTTTACTTGCTCTTACGACTTCGATACCATCAACCATAGCTAATGTATCTTGTCCCTCTGTTCTTGTTGCAGCAGCATCAGTTAATCCTAATGATTCGAATAAGTTACCAGAAACATCTTCTAGTTCTAATCTTTCATCTGCTCCAACTTTATCTGTAGTCATACTAAATTGACCTGTGATATTATTAAATTTAATTGTAACTCCGATTTCATCGTCGTTATTAATTTCATTCATAATATCTTTTAGTGTGGCTGTTTTATCAAAATTAAATTCTTTTCCATTAATTTTAAAAGCTATTTGGTCAGCTTCATCTCCATCACCATCACCTAGTGCGTGACCAAATTGTAATGGTGTGTTAAAAGAATTTACTAAATCTTCTAATGATTTTGATGTAGATAATTCATTTGATCCGTTAATGATTGTTAATGAACCTGGATCTGCAATGTTCATATTAGATGCACCATTAATAGTTGTTAAACTTAGTACTCCATTATTAATATCAACATTAATCTTTCCATTTGTTCCATCATAACCTGTACCAAATGTATCTTTAATTTTATCTTGAAGTGCATTTTTAAATGCTTCTTCACTTTCGTAATCTCCACTTATATCTATTTCTCTTGTCTTACCATCAAGATATAGTTTAAGTTTTGATCCTTGTTCGAAACTTAATGTTTCTCCTTCATGACCAGGTAATGTTAATTTTACAGTACCTGTTGATTTTACGCCTGTAACACTAGCAGCTTGAGCTACTTGTTTAATTGTTACTTTGTGTGTTCCTGCGTTTGCTTCACTAGTTGAAGTAATACTTACAGCATTACTTGCACTTTGTGTTTTTGAACTTGTAAATGATGTCTTAAACTTTCTAAAGAAAGTAGCAGATTTCATATTTGTCGAACTTAAAGAATCCAAATACTTTGAATTAAAATCTGTAAGTTTAGTTGTTACCTCTCTATACTTTTCGATTTTGTACTCAGTTAAATATTGAGTTCTTTGTGCCTTGTAATATGATTGCTTTTCGACATTCATAAGTTGTTCTACCATTGAGTCTGTATCAAGCCCTGAGGCCATACCAGTAAGTCTTATTGAACTTCCCATAGCATTCACATCCTTTCTTCCATGAAATATATATCGGCATAATTCGCGTAATCCTTTACGCTTTTACACTTATATATATATTATACCACAAAAATGGGGTTTTTACTAGCATTTTTCAATAACTTATTTGAATTTAATAGGCCATTTTTTATCATTTTCCTACTATATTATATAAATGATATATACAAATTATATAAATGATATATACAAGTGTAATATAACTATATCATAAAAATAAAAAAATACACTAAAAATAGTGTATTTTTTGGGTTTTTTGATCAAATTTTAATCAATTTATTGTATTATTCTGACCTATCTAGTACAAAAACAATACTTTTTTGGCATAAAAAGAGTCCTCATAGAGGACTCTAATTATTTACTATTTTTTAACTGCTTTTTTTGCAGGTGCTTTTTTAGCTACTGCTTTTTTAGCAGCTGGTTTTTTAGCTACTGCTTTTTTAGCAGCTGGTTTTTTAGCTACTGCTTTTTTAACAGCTGGTTTTTTAGCTACTGCTTTTTTAACAGCTGGTTTTTTAGCTACTGCTTT
>JAKSVV010000098.1 GCA_024407775.1 Clostridia bacterium | reverse complement strand
TATATTTCTTTCTCATATATTTAACGATAGCTTCATCGAAGTTATCTCCAGCAATTTTTAATGATGCACTAACAACGTTTCCACCTAAAGAAATTACTGCTATATCTGTTGTACCACCACCGATATCAACAACCATGCTACCACATGCTCTAGTAATATCAATACCAGCACCAATAGCTGCCGCAATTGGTTCTTCAATTGTTGTAACTTTTCTAGCACCAGCTTGTTTAGCTGCATCTCTAACTGCTCTCTTTTCAACTTCTGTTACTCCACTTGGAATACAAACTGCCATTCTTGGTTTAACAAAAGATTTTTTCTTTGTAATTTTATTAATAAAGAACTTAAGCATTTTTTCTGTAGAGTCGTAGTCAGAAATAACTCCTTCTCTTAATGGTCTAATAGCAACGATGTTACCTGGTGTTCTACCAATCATTTTTCTTGCTTCTTCACCAACTGCCATAAGTTCGTTTGTATCTTTGTTAATAGCAACAACAGAAGGTTCTCTTAAAATAATACCTTGACCTTTAACATAAACTAAAACTGTTGCTGTTCCTAAATCTATACCTATATCATATCCAAACATATGTTACCCCTTTCACTATACATAAATCTATTATTTTAGGGTTATTATAATTAAACTAAAATAAATTTCAACGAAAAATGCAAACTTTTTTAAAAATTTATACTTTCTTAACAATTTAAAAAAATAGGAGGAAAAATTCCTCCTATTCTGCGTTACTCATGTCATTAATAAATTCAAAAATGGCACTTGGTTCAGTAAACTCCAATATATAAATTGGATCTTCGTCTGAGATAAAAAATCTTCCGTCATATTCAATCTCTTTTTGCTCTGCAAATTCTTTAAAAATATAAAAGTTTGTAATATGATCAATTACAACAAAAGTAAATCCCATGTAACGAAAGTGAATTTCCCGTCGATCATTATCATCTATCATACTAAGACCTCCACAATACGTATGAATTACGCAACTTAATGAAGCAAGTATATCAATATTTATATAAATAATCAAGCAAATAAAAAAACTTCCTTTCGGAAGTTTTTATGTATTAATTGTTTTTAATTTCATAAGATCCTTTAATCATTACAAAAACTTCAGTAGTTGTAGTAATTCCTCTACTATCTGTTCTTGGTATTAATAATAAATGATTTATTGGACAATTAACTCCATTCTTTAAATCAACACCATCTGTAATATCTTGAACACCATTTTCTGTTCCATCAGCTGCTGTAAAAGAATTAATATTTGCGAAACCACTTCTTAAAATAATTTCACATCCAGCATGTCCTAAAATAGTTTTGCCAGCTGCAAGTTGAACAATTTCATATTCACTTGAACTAGTTTCTTTTGCTCCTAATAAAGAATCAACGTAACTCTTTGTTACTAATGGATCACTACTAGAACCTGGTTCTAATCCTGCTGCTGCAAGAACAGTTCCACCTAAGCAAAGCATAATTCCGAAAGCTATAAAAATTTTACTCTTCATCGTTACCTCCCTCATTTGTTATTTCATTTTCTAAATTTATTTCTTCATCTATATCTTTTTCTTCTTCAACATGTGCAAGTTCTGTTGTAATTTTATTTATGTTTTTAAATACTGTTTGATAAGTTACAAAATTATAATTTAATTTTGAATTATCATCTTTATCTCTTCTAATTACTAATACACTTTTTGCAAATGCATCAGATAATGTACTTGGAACTCTTAAATATCTTATTCCATTATTAATTATATCACTTGAAGTTGTTCCTGCATACATTATAACATAAAAATTAACTCTTTTTGTTTGATAATATTTATTCAAAATATAATCAAGCATTGCTTTATCTTTTGCTAATGCTGATGAATTTAAATCTCCATCTAATGTTATTATAACATTATTTACATTAGAACCATTTAGAATATTTTCCAATTGTCCATATTGATATGGATCTTTATCGAATGCACTACCAGCAATTGTACTCATAGCAATTACTAAAGTATCCTCATAAATGTATTTATTAAGTCCAGCATTTTCAATTACTCCATTAACTTTATCTGTATTTCTAGCTACAAATAATTTTTCATTTTTAACATAATCAAAAAGTGATCCTACTTTATTATCAATATAATTTGCTAGTAATGATCCTTTTGAAGAATTATTAAAGAAAATAAAATCTTCATCATCAAAACCATCTATACTACTATCATATGATGTTATAGTTTTTGTAATACTACTTGGTGCTTTAACACCAGAGTAATTTAAATTCTTTTCACATTTAACATTATCAATTGTAATGCTAGATGAAATAGATTTTTTTGTGCTTAAAATTGCAACATAATATCTATCAATATATAAATTACCTGTATAACCAGTAGGTAATTCAGCTGTATAAGTTTTTGTACTAGTTGAATTAATATCGTTACACATTGTAATAGCATATTCATTATTTGCATCATCTATAAGTCTAACTTTTAACATACATCTCTTATTATCACCTTTTAAATCAAGAATTAATTTTTGTGATCCACTAGGTAATTTTAAAGCTGTATTATATTCAGCATATGCTGCTTGTGTTACATCTGATTTTTCAAAATCATAATTTATTTTAAGCATACCATTAACATTTTCAATTTCACATTCAACGTTTTCTGGATAGCTTACATTTGTCATATTCATATTATTAAAGTTTTCTACATCTATTATTTCTGTACCTACAGATAAAATTGATGATGCAGATAATCCTTCATAATTTACAGTTACTGTTCCGACACCACTATTAACTCCAACTAATTTTCCATCAACTATTTTTGCTAATGAACTTGGACTAATAATGTAATCGCAAGAATCAGGATCTATTGGTATCTTATAGTTTTCACCAGTGAAAGCTACAATATTCAAATCAACTTCTTCTTTTACATTAACTATAATTGGATCAGGTAAAATTTGAATTTCAGATAATGTTTCGTATATATCAACATACATTTCTTGACTATATCCGTTACATGAAATTTTTAAATTTGTTCTACCTTTTTCTAAAAATTTTATTGTTTGTTTTCTATAATCAATTTCAGTTTCTTTATCACTTGTTATCTTAAGTGAAGATGTACTGATTGAAGTTACTTCATTATGATTTTCATCATATCCACAAACTTCAAATGGTACAGTAGAATTTAAAATTGCTTTATTATTTAAATTTAATTTTACTCCAGCAAGTTTTTTTGATGTACTATCATTTGTTACAACAAAGGCATTAATAATTGCTCTTTGTGATCTAACATCATTAACTTGTTTTACTTGATTATTATATGAAGTTTTTGCAACTAACGTTGAACTTCCACCACCATCTAAATGCATTGCATTGCTTACACCATATTCTTTTACTATTTCAGCTAATTGATTACTTGTAAGTCCTGCATTAGTAGATGTAAGTCCGCCAACTGTTCCAAAATATAAATATTTTTTTGAACTATCAAAACCAATAAATGATCTTGCAGTACTTGAAGAAATAATATATCCGTTTTGAACAATTTGTCCATTTTGTAAGAATACTCCTGCTCCTCCGACTGCAGTTTCAATTTGGCTACCAATATTTAAATTAATTGATAATGATACATCATCACCAACTTCAAAATTTTCAACTCTATTAAAATTTGCAGGAATAAATACTACATATTCATTTGATTTAATATCAACTGTAGTACCTGGTTCTATAATACTTGTAATTTCATCGCCACGTTTATTTTTTTCAACGATTAATTTATAAGTATTTGGATTTCTCATATCCATAGAATAAGAAGTTGTAAAATAATCTCCATCAAGAATTACTGTTCCTTCTTTATCTCCCGCTTTATTATAATAAGAAACATATACTGAATCTTTATCATTTTCAAAAATAATATCACCTTTGACAAAATCTATATATGGATTATTGTCATCATCAAGTAATAAAGCTGCAAGTGAATTACTATAACAGTTATAATATTCGCCACTTGATAACTTTTCTATTTTACCATCATTCATTGTAATACCAAGTTCAAATGATGGAGTAAGTCCCATTTCAAAGAAATCTCCATTAACTGCAGCTACTACATTTGATTTATTTTTAACCAAATTATTTACAGTAGTTTTTTTACCCATAGAGTCTTTGTTAAATACATTTTCAAATTTTAATTTATCATTAGATAAATCTACTTTAATAATTTCTGCTTTAACTAAGCCCTTACTAGTAAGACGAGTACCACTAATATGTGTTACGCCCTTACTAATTTCCTCACTAACATCATCTTTATAATAAGTATTAATATATGTTCCAGCATAACAACTAGAAGCAAATATAAGCATCATCAATAGAAAGCATATGAATATAGAACTATATTTTTTTAATAAGCTCCCCATGTGTTTTCCTCCTTATTACTTCTTTCTGGATACCATATAGAATTAATCATATCATCTGATTGACTAATTTCTAATAATTGATAACTAATACCACCAATGTTTGCACTTCTTACAGGAAGTGTATGTGTATTAATGTTATCTACTTTAATATTTGTAGCAACACCAATAGCTGTTGGTATATCTGAAATCTTAAAGTTTGTATCTACATGTTTTAAGAATGTTTTAGCAAGTGCTGGTAAGTTTGTTAATGATACTTTTTCCATAACTTGTTCGAATACACATTTTAAGAATTGTTGTTGTGTTTCCATTCTTCCGAAGTCTCCATTAGGATGATCGTAACGGTCTCTTACTAGAGCTTCTGCTTGTTTACCTGTTAATGTTT
>JAKSVV010000097.1 GCA_024407775.1 Clostridia bacterium | reverse complement strand
TTTCATATTTGTTTTTAATTTCTAATGATCCTTCTTTATCTAAATCACATTTATTAATAACAAGTACTATATCAATATCTTCATTTTCAATTACTGCTAAAAATGTATCTAATATTTCATAACTTATATCTGGATTTTTACATGTGAAAACTAGTAGCACCTGATCAATATTTGATACAGGTGGTCTTATTAAAAAGTTTTTTCTTTCTAATAATTCTTCTACTAATCCTTCATCTTCATGTGTAGGAGAAAATATTACATTATCTCCTACTAGAAAATTTATTTTATCTTTTTTAAATTTGCCTTTTAGATTACATCTATAAATTTGTTTATCTGAATCATTTTCAACTAATACAAATTTATTTGTAATATTAATTATTTTACCTTGCATATCTACCTACTAATTGTGATCAAAATGTACTTTCTTAACAAATTGTCCATCAATGTAAACATTAATATCTGTATTTTCTTCTACATTAAGTGGAACATAATTGTTTCTTGCTTTAATTTGTTGTCCTGTATATGTCTTAAATGTTGATGACTTACCAAGTGTTGGTTGAACTGCTTCAAATTCCATTGAATAAGTTTTTGTATCTTCAACAGGTACTTCTTTGTTTTCAACTGTGATTGTTGCTTTACCCATTTTAACATTTTGTTTTGGTGTTTCTTCTTGAGAAGCAGAACTTGATGTTGTATCATCATCTTTTTCTTCATCTTCTTTGTCATCTTTTTTAACTGGTTTTTCTGGTGCTTTTGATTTATCACCCATTGTAACTTTAGCTTTTTGACCGCTAAACATTGATGTTCCTACTGCAACATTTTGATTAATAACTACAGCTTCATCTTTATTAACTCCAGTTTCATAAGTTGCATCACCTAATTTAAGTCCTACTCTTTCCATAGCTTCTTTTGCTTCATCTAATGTATAACCAACTAAGTTTGGCATGATATACATTTCTGAATCATTTTGTGAAATATATAATACTACATTCATACCATCAGATAAAACTGTTCCATATGATGGTGATGTACTTACAATATATCCTTCTTGTATATCTTCACTTGCTACTGCACTTGTTGTTATATGTACTGAATATTTTTCTAATGCTGCTATAGCTTCTTCAACACTTCTTGCTTGAAGATCTGGCATAATAGCTGAGAATTTACCTTTTGATAAAACAACTTCAATTCTAGAATGTCTAGCTATCTTAGTTCCAGGTTCATGATTTTGAGATACAATTGATCCTTCAGGAATCTTTTGTGATACTTCTTCATCAACTTCTTCTAAGACAAAACCTTTCTTCTTCCATTCTGCTTTTGCTTCTTCAAAATTTTCTCCAACTAAGTTTGGAACTTCCATTAATCTATTATCACTTAAATATACAATATATTTAATCATTCCAATTAAAATAAATCCTATTATTACGAGAGAAGTAATAACTGCTGCTTTAACTAGTTTTCTGTCATCATCTTTTGACATATATCCATCTGACATCTCTTCGTCCTTTCTATCATTTAAATATGATTCTTCTCTTTCTTTTCTTTTTTGTTCTCTTTTTTCTTTTTTGTTTTGTGCTTTAATTCTTTCATATTCTTCATCAGTTAAATCATCTTCAACTTCAACTGTTAAAAAGTTTAATAAATTAAATTTCTTTTTCTTTTTAGCATTATTAATTGCTGTTGCTTCTTCATACTTATCAAAGAATTTAGCTGCAGCTATAGCTGCTTTTCTTTCTTCTTCTAAGTCTCTTGCTTTATTTGTTTTAGAATCAGAAATAGGTCTATCTAAACTTACATATCTTTTTTCATGATAAATTTCTTCATTTTCATCATCAAGTTTTTTAAGTTCTTCTTCACTCTTTTTAATTTCATCCTCTAAAGACATTTTTGTTTCTTTTGTATTATCAATTATTTCATCGTCATCGATTGTTTGATCAAAACTTGGTCTTATATTAAATAATTCATCAAGATCTTCGTCTTCATCTTTTTTAATTATTCCAAGTTTAGCTAAGAAGTTATCAAATTTTTCTCTCTTCTTTGCTTCTTTCTTTTCAAGTGAATCTAATTTATCAAAATTTGATTCTTCATCATCGCTAATTTTTTCTGTAACATCATCTAGTTTTTCTAAATTATTTCTAGCAATTTCATTTTTACGATCTATTTCAGTTTGCTTATCAATTTCAGCTTGTTCATCTTTATAGTCATCAAGAATCTTACTGAATTTTATTACTTCATCTTTCTTTAATTCACCACCAGCTAGAATTCTATGATTTACGATATCATTACCATCTAATATTTCATCAATATCATGTAATAATTCATCAACTGTTTGATATCTATCAAGTGAATCTTTTGATGTAGCTTTTAAAATTAAAAAGTCTATGTTTTCTGTTACATCAACCATGTCGCTTGGTTTTGGCATTCTATCTGTAACTTGTTTTAATGCAACTTGAACTGGAGTATCTCCATCAAAAGGTAATTTACCTGTTATTAATTCATAACCTATAATACCTAATGAATAGATATCTGAACGTTCATCAACTTTTTCTCCTTTTGCTTGTTCTGGAGAAAAATAATGAACAGATCCAATTGCATTAATTGCAACAGATAATGTTGATGTTGTAGTTGCAGTTGCTATACCAAAGTCAGCAACTTTTACTGTACCATCATCATTTATTATTATATTTTTTGATTTTAAGTCTCTATGAACTACACCATTCTTATGTGCATAGCTTAGTGCTTCACCAATGTTATATAAAATTGTTAGTGCAGCATTAGTATCAACTTTTCCAACTTTATGAATTATGTTTTCTAAGTCTTTACCTTCTAAGTATTCCATAACAATGTAATAGATATCACCATCATTGCCAACATCGTAAATGTTAACAATATTTGTGTGATTTAAATTAGCTACTTGTTGTGCTTCGCTTATAAATTTTTCAACGAACTTCTCGTCTTCAACAAATTCTTCTCTAAGAACTTTAATTGCAACAGTACGTTTTGGATTTAAGCATGTTGCTTTATAAACAATGCTCATTCCGCCAGCGCCAATTTTTTCACCTATTTCATATCTATTGCTTAGCAAATATCCTTTCTTTAAATACATATCCTTCTCCTATTTAACTTCAACTAAGATAGCAGAAATGTTATCGATTCCTCCAGCATTAAGTGCCATTTTAATTAATTGTTTTGTTTTATGTTTTAAATTTAATTTTGAATTTAGAATTATATCTTTTATTTCATTTTCATTTAACATGTTATATAAACCATCAGTACATAATAATATATATACTTCATCATTGTTTTCTATTTTTTTATTTAAATCAACTTGATAAAAATCTCCTACAACATCTTTTGTATAACCAAGTGATTTTGATAAATATTTTCTTTTAGCAACATGTAAGTTTGTAATAGAATTATCATCTACTACATCTTTTGGTATTACTCTTTCTTCTATTATTTCAACATTATCAATTGTCACTTGATCCATTGATATATTTAAAACAGTATCACCATTTTCATTTTTTGATTTAGAATTAGTAATAACATAGCATCTAGAATCTCCAATATTATAAGCATACATTATTCCTTTATAAATTGTTGATGCTAAAAATGTTGTACACATTCCTTTTGCTTTTAATTTTTTATTACCTGTTCTTAATAAAACTTTTTCAGATTTTTTTACACCTTCTTGAAAAACATATCTAATATCTGAAATATATAAATCATTTATCTTTTCTAATTTACTTACAAACTTAGCAAATGTTTTTATAGATAATTTTGATGCAAGTTCACCACAATTGTTACCACCAACTCCATCACATACTACATATAAGTTTTCTAATGGTCCAATGTTTTTATTATTTGCATATAAATAATCTTCATTATTTTTTCTTACTTTACCTTTATTAGTAATCTTTGAAAAATCCATTATTAATTTTCCTTCTCCATATATTGATTACGAAGTTGACCGCATGCAGCTTCAATATCAGAACCAAGTTCTCTTCTTATAGTTGCATCGATACCTCTTTCATTTAATTTTTCTTGGAAAGCTTTAATACCTTCTTTAGAAGTTTTCTTATAATCATTTTCTTTAATTTCATTAACAGGAATTAAATTAACAAAACATGTGAAGTCTTTTAATAAATTAGCTAGTTCTTCAGCATTCTTTTCTGTATCATTCTTTCCTTGAATTAAAGCATATTCAAAATTCATTCTTCTATTATTTAATTCACAATAATATCTGCAAGCATCAAGTACTTCACTTATTGAAAACTTATTAGCTATAGGCATAAGTTTTTTTCTTGTTTCATCATTTGATGCATGAAGTGATATTGCTAAATTAATTTGCATTTTTTCTTCTGCAAGTTGTCTTATTCTAGGAACTATTCCGCAAGTAGATAAAGTTACATGTCTTGCTCCAATATTCAATCCTTTTGGATCAATTATATTTCTCAAGAAATGTACAACGTTATCATAATTCATAAGAGGTTCTCCTATTCCCATGATAACAACATTACCAATTCTTTCACCAATTAAATCTTGTATCAAATAAATTTCTTTAAGCATTTCACCTGCTCTAAGATTTCTTTTATAACCTTGTTTTGTTGAAGCACAAAATGTACAACCCATTTGACATCCAACTTCAGATGAAATACAAATTGAATTACCATATTTATATTTCATAACTACAGCTTCAATAATATTACCATCATCTAATTTTAAAATGAATTTTTTTGTTTCATCTAATTTAGATTCTAGTTTATCAAGAACAACTATTTGATCTATAAAATATTTTTCTTTTAATTTTTCTCTTAATTCTAAACTTAAATTAGACATATCATCAAAACTTTGAGCATTCTTTTGATGTAACCATTCATATACTTGTCCTGCTCTAAATTTCTTTTCGCCAAGTTCTAATAATTCTTCTTCTAATTCAGTTTTAGTAAAAGATAAAATACTAAATTTACCTTCACTATCAAAATTAACTTTATCTGATTTAATATCCATCTTTAGCTCCTTTTTATTCCTTATAAATTCTAGCATATATAAAAA
>JAKSVV010000096.1 GCA_024407775.1 Clostridia bacterium | reverse complement strand
GCCTTTCATAATTCTTCATAATCATGATTATATTTCATAATTCTTCATAATTCAAGATTGTCTTTCATAATCCTTCATAATTATTCTGATTTTTTCAATAGAGCTATTTTTAGCTTTTGTAAAGTGAACTATTAAATTCCGCACGACTAACTTTCGAGGTACAAATTAAATTTAGTCTTTTTCATTTGGTTGTATTATAGCACTCCCTTGATTTTGCCAAATCAGAATATATTTCATCCGCAGTCAGTGGTTTACATGATTTTTCATTACAGTAATTATTTGTTAAATATATATGCTGTTGAACGTTTTCTGGAATTGTAGATAATAAAGCAATATTAGCTTCTCTTGTACTCATATTATCAACTCTCCTTACATTGACGACTTTACCTTTCTTTTATAATTAGAACATACAAATGTTCATAATTAAAAAGATATAATCACCGTGCATATATGCTTCTTAAAGCTATTATGTTTTTTCTGCATTTTTTCTCCTTCAACAGAAAAACCTGGAAAGTAACTCCTTTCCAGGTTTTTAATAATTACAGGAGATGGTACTTGAATGCAAGGCCAGTTCCTAAATCCAGCATATAATAAGCGTTCTTATATTGTGTCTTTCCAAAAGCTGACATATTTCTTTTCTTACTGCCGTTACTGCCATTTGGGCCTTTGGATTTGCTGATTCTCATATTAATGAATGTGAAAGTGCAAATGCAATGGAAGACAATAATAGCTATATAATCGTTTTTGATGAACGATCCTTCCAAATAGAAACTATCTCATTATGTTTTGTTTTTCTAAGCAGTATCAAACCTGAAATAAAAGTTACAAGAAAGGCAAAAAGCAAGAATCCATCATTTAATGATAATCCTGATGTCTGTGTAGCTGTCTCTGCCGCCTGTTCTCCTAGCTCAGAAGCCGCTTCTTTCGTCTGTAAAAGCTTAATACCTATTTCTGCAATGTTAGCTGTACAGTCAATAAGAGAATGTACAATAATGCTAGGCCATAAAGAGCCCGTTCTAAGATAAACGGCCGCAAATACAAGGCCTATTCCAAATGCGTATACAACCTGAATAGCAGTTGATCTAAGCGACGCTCCATAAAAGAAATTCATTATATGCCACACGCCAAATAATGCAGAACTAATAAATGCAGCTTTGAAAATATTGTTTTTCTTGCATCCAAACAATAATACTGGAATAATCAGTCCACGACATAAAACTTCTTCAAAAACACCTGGTCTTAAGCCTGCAAAAAACTCATAAAAGTCAAAAGTAATTCCACCTACCTGAATAAAAACTAAAAAATCCATCAGTGCACATGCAAGATATGTTGGAACAAGAAATAATATTCCCTTAAAAATCTTTTTTGACGAAAGACTATTGCCCTTGTATTCTGGCGAATAATATTTATCAAACAAAATCAAAACTGTAAAACTAAAAACTAGATAAAAAAGAACGTATAAATACGATTTTTCAATACCAATCATATTGTGGATTTTATCTACAGATGTTTTGAAAACTCCAGCAATGAGTGCATACATAGCAATCGTCCAAAGTGCTGGATTATTTTTTACTCTTTCAATAATACTGCTCTTCTCCATACCTAAATTCATCCTTTCCTACATCTTTTCATAAATTATAACCCATGTTTTATAGGTAATACCCAAGGAGCCTGCATATCAATACAATATATGATCTAGTTGATTTCTTTACTTTTAGTAAAGCGATGTCATCAACCTAAAATTAGCATTATTATTACAAATAAGGATTTTACTAGCAAACACTATTAGTCCATACACGAAACAGTCATTACAAAAAAGCTACATAAGTTTGTGCCAGTTCATATTTGAAAATTATATTATAGTTGTGGTATTATGTAAACACATTTTACAGCCAGTATGATGTATTTTAATCTAAAGGAGATTATACATGTTTAGCAGAATTATATCTTTTATTAAAAATAATAAAAAACTTGTAATTGTAAATATTTTAGCTCTTACTATTGTCTCTATTTTATCCTTCGAAATATGCGCACTTTTTAATTTAAGCAATACTCTTAGCTATGATGAAAAAAAGATAAATAACACAATTGGAACCGTTAATATGCAGCTTGATTTTCAGGATGTTAGCAAAACAACTTATAAGATGCTTATTGATGACAGATTAAAAATGCTCTCCTATGCATATTCTAATAGTCCCGATCTCCTTGAAGGCATGATAGATGAATTCAATAAAGAGTCAGAGGAATTCACATATTACGTTCTTAATAATGATTGCAGTAATTATTATAGCAACCGCGAAGACTTCCTTGATGTATCAGAATGTACAGAAATGCTTGATAAGGCAAACTGTGATGGAAAAATTCATTCTATGAGCATAGATAGAGATGAATATCAGCTTAGTGCGGAATATGTTTATATTGAAAACCATTATTTTGTAGGATTAACTGGCTCATTAGTTATAAATATGTCACTTCCATCTACATGGGAAGATCTTTTTTCCTATTCCAGGACTGACGCTAACGTATTCTTTGGTGCTTATGACAACCTAAATAATCGTGTAATATACTCACAAATAGACTCAATATACGACGACTCATTACATGTTTCTTTTGATGGGTATAATACCATATATGATAAAACTGGTGAAAAATTCACTGTTAAATTTTATCCTTATAACGATGAAATAAGCATATTTACTGTTATGCCTTATAGTCTTGTAAAAAATACTACAAAATCATCTTCTATTTTTCTTTTTGTAATTTATCTAGGTGCACTTATTGTATTTAATATTTTCATTCTATCTATTAGTAAAGGAAAAACAGATCCTGTTAAGATTAAAAAGTATGGAAAGAAATACTATGATAAGACCATGCTTACTAAGGCTTACTCACTTTCTCTAATTCTCATAATAGTGCTGTATGTTATTTCTTCATACCTAATGGTTATGAGGGAGCGTGTTCGAATCTCCTATAATCACAACAATGAAACGGGATGCCTGGTGGATTTAGACAACGAATACAATTCATATATAAAATACTATAAAGAAACTATAAATAATTATCAGTTAAATAAGGCCAAAAATATTCAGAAAACTCTTCAAAGTCATACATCTCTTCATAACAAAAAAAACCTTATTTCTATTGAAAAAAACTATGATGTAAATAGCATTTCTATATACGATTTAAACGGTAATGTAATCGCTACAGGCAGTGGTTATGACAATTACACACTTCCAAACAATGAATCTGTAAACAGCGAAACATATAAACTTTGGGAAGTATTAAAAGGGGCTGATTATGTTGTTACTGAATCCTACGTATCACCTCAAGGTAATACCGTATTCAGTATAGGTACAAGACTTGCTGATGATCAGGGCAAGACCTGCGGAATGGTTGAAATAGGATTTAAGGCGGACCAATACTCTGCTCAGTATTTGAGTTTTGATATTAATGATTACCTAAAGTATTTTATGAATAATGGTGTAGACGATATCATCACAATAGATAAGAAGGATCTCTCAATTACTCACTTTAGCAGGAATAATATGATTGGTAAAACCTTTGAAGACCTTGGCCTAGCTGACAATATTCTTCAAGACCGTTATAATGGCTTTATTCAAACTAGCAATGGAAATAGTTTCATTAATGTAGCTGTATCAGATGCTGACTACATACTGGTATTTTCCAATTACAAAATGAATTCCATGCTTTTATTTATAATGATGTTAATATCTAACCTATTATTACTACCAGTTTATCCAATCATCAACAGTATTGTTTTAGGAAAGAAAGATATTAATGAATTCATATTAACTACTGATAATACTGTGGATGATTTAGCAACTATTCGTTCAAAGAATTTACTTTTACGTACAATTTGCGTTTTCATATATATTTTTACAGCCTTCTTTGTGCTACTGTTCCTATGCTCAGACCATCTCCCGCAGGATTCATCAATTGTATGGTATTTATCTCACCAGAATTGGGATAAGTCCTTCAATGCATTTGCAGTACTTTCTTCCATAATATTTATAGCAATTTTATTCTCATTAGAGTCAATACTTATATTGCTTTTTAAACTGGTGGAAAAACTCGGAGATTCCAGAAGTATATCCTTGTCACAGTTATTTATAAGTATTACAAAGTATGTTTGTGTGCTTGTTGGATTTTATTATGTTGCTATGAATTTAGGTTTTGATTCAAGAGCAATATTTGCCTCACTAGGTATATTTTCTATGGCAATTGGCTTTGGATCAAAGGATGTCATTAATGATATGGTTGCGGGTATATCAAGCATATTAGAGAAGAATTACAGGGTTGGAGATGTCGTATCCTTTCACGGTGAAACATATATTATCAAGACTATTGGTATTCGTACAACAATTCTCGATATTAATGGCAAGCAGAAAATTGTTAACAATACTCAAATGACAGGTATAGAAAATCTGACTGAAAGTCGCGAAATACTATCTTGCGAGATTCCATTTAATACAAAATATTCTATTTCTGATATAGAAGAATTTTTCAACCATGAGCTTCCTACAGTTGCTGCGAATCTTGCTGCTAAAAATATCAAATGTAGTCCACCTGTCTATGCCGGTATTTCCAAGTTTGGTAGCCTAAATACAACTGTAAAGGTGATCTCAACCTGTCCTCCCCTTGCCTACTCTGAAACAATGCCTGAGTTTTTGCGAGAAATGAAGCTTATGCTTGATAGAAATGATATTGTTTTACCTCAACAGGAAGTAGGTTCTGCAATGCCAAAACGATAAAATAAAAAGGGAAAACCGCTACATCACATTGTGTAGCGGTTTTTACATATAAGTCCTGACTATTTTCCCCATGCATATGAGATTTTAGGGTCTCGTCTAATTCCTTTACATGCTACCATTAATGACTTAAACTGTTTAGTCACTAACGAATTGTCAGTCCGCACGTATTCATATTCTGAGTATATTCTTTGGCTAGAAGTATGAATAATCATTTTTGCAACATTTTTACAATTATCCTCCCATTCAACTGTAACATTACTGTATTGCTTCTTTTTTATTCCAGAAGGATATAAAGTG
>JAKSVV010000095.1 GCA_024407775.1 Clostridia bacterium | reverse complement strand
CTTTATAATACATATATTTTTTTAATTGTCTAGAATATTTTTTAGAATTATTTATTATTTATTAATAAATATATTTAATAATAACAGAAAAGAAATTAGTATTTCTTTTCTGTTATTATTTCTTCTATGTCTTTTATTTCTTTAGGTACTTTATCAGTAAGAACTATGTTTCCTTTTTTAGTTACATATACATCATCTTCTATTCTTATACCTGTTTTAGTTTCAGCTATATATAATCCTGGTTCTACTGTTATTACCATACCTTCTTCTATGGTTAATGTTTCACCACGAAGATCATGTGTATCAAGACCTAATGGATGAGATACATTATGCCAGTAGTAATTTGATATTTCATCTTTATCTTTAATAATACCTTCTCTTATTAAACCTTCACTTAAATAATCTTTGGCTAGATCATTAAGTTCTTTAAATGTCATACCAATCTTTATGTCATTAATAATATTTTTATTAGTATCTAGTACTATTTGATATATCTTTCTTTGATATGGTGTATAAAGTCCTGTGCTAGGAAGAGTTCTTGTAATATCACTAGCATAGTTTTCATACTCATGTCCAACATCAAGTAATACTAAATCATCTCTTTCTATCTTAGCATTGTTATCTGTATAGTGTAAGATTGTTCCGTTAATTCCGCAAGCTACTATTGGATCAAAACTAGTAAATGTACATCCATCTTTTCTTACTGAGAAATCTAAGTATGCTTCAACTTCATTTTCACTCTTACATGATTTAATATTTTTCATAACCATAGTTAAAGCACGAGATGTATAATCTATGGCTTTTTTAATACATTCAATTTCACAATCTTCTTTATATGGTCTATGTAATTTTGCTAGTTCATTAATACTTACAAAACTAAATTCTTTAGCTCCACCTGTTGCGTGTTCAAGATAACTTCTTAGAGCATTATCTTTATGTGTTAAATCAGGTTTATCAATATTACTTGGGTTATCTAAAAAATCAAGATATACTTTTTCTATTTCATGAATAGATATATCTTTTTTAAGTTGTTTAACTAATTGACTAGTATTAAAGAAGTTTACTTCTTTTATACTAGGGAACATATCCATAGCTTCTTCTTTAGTTAATTTAGATCCTATCCATTTAACTTTATCAGGACTTATTTCATCAAAGAATAATTTTTCAATGATTTCTTCCCCAGCTTTAAATACTACATAAGTTACGTTATCATAATTAAGACCTGTGTAGTAATAAAAGTTTTTACTAACTCTAAATTTATAACTAGCATCACCTGAAAAATATTTTTCCTTGCCACTAGCAAGTATAACCATCTCACGGTCAGCCATATCTCTTTTTAACTTTTCTCTGTTGTTTAAAAAGAATTCTTTTTCCATTATCTTATTACCCCTAATTTCATATATATATTTTTTATAACTAGTAAGTATTTCTATCATGTTTTTTTATTTTTTTAGTTACAAATAATGTAGTATATTAAAAAATAATTTCAATAATTATTTGTAAAAAAGTAAAGAAAAATAATAAAAGAAAAAACTCACAAAACTAAAATTAGTTTTGTGAGTTTTTGATTTTCTTATTTAATTGGATTTAATTTAATTACTTCGGATTATTCATCTAGTGTCTTACCTGTATCACCACCAAGCGAATTGCCATCCATTTTTCTTAAGCGTTCAAATGCAGCTTCTCTTACATAGTAATCTTTATCCTTACTAAGACGTTCTAATAAGCCTTTATTAGTATTAGGATTTTTTGCTATGTTAAGTCTAACAAGATTATAATCATCATTCACCATGATACTTAAAATGTATTCCTGAGTTGATTTATTACCTGCCACTGCCGTTCTAACTTCCATATTTTCATCCTTAGCTAATCTATGAAGTATGTTAAGTTTAGCACTTTCATTACTAGCTATTGCTTTTCTTATAACAGCATCTTTACTAAATGAATAACTTCTAATTAGATCCTGAGGCAATTTAGGATTTGATCCTGCTGCTAGCACTACTAGAGCATTATCATCTTCAATAAGTAACTTAAGTAAATCTGGTTTTACATACTTACTCTTTGCTATCTCTAGCTTATTTGCCGTGTTATCACTTAGCATTAATACTTCAAAAATAACATTAAGCTGATTAGGGTCTACTAAAAAGACGCTCTTATCATCCCCCTCGGACAATTTAAGTTCAATTTTTTCGTTCATACTTATTCATCCTCTTTACTTGCTAGTTCAATTAACTTTTCATCTGCTACTTGTTTGTCGTTTCCGTTACCTGACGCCATAAATAATAATTCCTGGACTTTAACATTAGGATTTAATGCTGCGTTCATTCTAACTTTATCAGAATGATCATAAGCTAGTTTTTTAAGTACATCATCTGGACAGTTTGGATTAAGAGCAACATTTGCTCTTACAAATGCATTAGGTCGCTTTGAAAGTTCAGCGAGCATATCAGATGTTGCATTTGGATTCTTAGCTATTACTTCATTAAGATTATCATTCTTATATTCCATTTCACCCCAAAGTAAATCTTCGGATACGCCTGGATTACTAAGAACTAAAAGAGATAAATTATAGTCATAAATAAGTTTCTTAAGAATACTTTCATCAGTATTTGGATTAACTGCTAAGCATTCCATAATTTTTCTATCATAATTATCTGGATTTTTGTAGTAATCAAATAACTTACTTAAAACATCTCCTCGCACTTTCTTATTTGCTGCAAGTTCTAAATCAACATTCTTAATGTGATAAGATGCTAATTTATTAGCAGCACTTTCTGTAAGATTCTCATTTGCTGCAAAAATAATTTTTTCAACAATATGGCCTTCATCTAATGAATAGTACTCCATCAAACATACTGGACAATTTTTATTCCTATAAATATCACTAAGAACATAATTAATGCGATAACCATAATGCTCATTAAAGTAATTAAAGAGTCTGTCATATACTTTTTTAAGAGTATCAGATGATGCATTAGGATTTTTTGCTATCTTTTCTATTACATCAAAAGATAAATCATCACTAAGAGCATTTAATATATCGAAAGTTACATTTTCGTTATCTGCTACAGCTACTCTTACTTTGTAGTACTTATCTCTTGATAATTTATCAAGTAAATTGTAATCAAGGGTATGTGCTGCTACAGCTGCTCTAACTAAGAATTCTTCATCACGCGATAAATTATCTAAAGTATATAATTCAGTCTTACTATTTCTTGCAACTTCACATCTAACTCTTACGTTATCATCATTACTTAATAAATGCAGAAAATATCCACCCTTGCAATTCTTAACTATGTCGATCTTCTTCTTTTCATCCATACTGCTAAGCAGTAATAATCCAATAGTCCGTTCATTAAAACAATCCTGGTATCCCATAAATATTCCCCTCCATAAGATACAAAGCGATTATAAAATCGCAAACAATACTAACGCGAGTATATCAAAAATGTAAAAAAATGTCAATAAATTATTAGATAAATTCTCTCTCATAAAAATAAGACTAATATTAGTTCTATTCATAATACTAGTCTTATTTTTCTATGTTATTATTACATTACTAAATAAACATTATCATATAGTGAGGTATTGTATACTTATTATCACTATATCCTATGTTTCCATTTATTAATTTATATGTTATTTTAGGTTCAAATGTTCTTATAAATGAATCTAATGAACGTGCTCTATTATTAGATGCTTTAACTTCTATTGGGCAAGCTTCGCCATCTTTTTCTATGACAAATTCAAGTTCACTGCTATCTGATGGTTTATAAAAATGTAAGTTATGTCCTTTCTTATAAAGTAAATCTCCTATGGCATTTTCATATATACCGCCTTTACCACTACCTACTAAAGAATCATTTAATATTCCTATTTTAGTTTCTCTTCCGTAAAGTGCACAAAGTAATCCAGTATCATTTAAATATAATTTAAAATCATTATCTTTACTGTTATATAGTAATGGTATTGTTGGTGTTTCTAAATTATCACATTTAATAACCATATTAGAATCAATAAGCCATACAATGCTATCTTCTAATGTTCTTCTTGTTGCTTTAGTTATTACATCACCATACTTATATTTTTTATTTTCTTTAGCTAGTGATCTAGGAATAGCATCATAACACTTTCTAACTTTTTCTTTTTCTGAATCTTTTGCATGCATAGTAATATCGTTTTTATAATCATCTAATATTTTATCTTGTTTAGATTGTACTATGTTATAATCTTTAGTTTTAACGAATGCATCAACTACTTCTGGCATTCCTCCAACTATTATATATTCTCTAAATAATTCTTCCCATTTAGCATTAAGACTATCTGGTACTTTTTCTTTCTTATCAAAATATTCTTTAAGAGTACTAATAGCATCCCTCTTATAACCAAGTGCCCAGCAAAATTCTTCAAAGTCTAAGGAATGCATAGTAATTTGTTTTTCATACCCTACAGGATAAGATGTTATTATAGTATCAGGGTCACTAGAGTCTTTACTATATCTAAGACCAAGAAGTGATCCAGATGTAATAATATCACATCTATTATCTATTGCTAAATACTTAAGAGCAGTTCTAGCATTTCCGCATTTTTGTATTTCATCAATGAATATTAATGTATCATTAGGTATTATTTCAAAACCAGGAATATATAAACTCATCTTTTTATATATATCGCATGCATCAAGTGATCCTTTAAATATATCTTTAAGTTCTGGGTTAGAAACAAAATCTAATTTATAAAAAGCTTTATATTCTTTCATGCCAAATTCATTAATAATAAAACTCTTACCAACTTGTCTAGCACCATTTACTAATAAACACTCAAGAGTATTATTTTTTCTTTTATCATTTTTCCATGTTAGTAATTCATCATAAATTTTTCTTTTTAACATAATTTTCACCACCTTTTCTAGTAAATTTTCATAATCCCTATTTAGCCTAAATACATTGTACCATAAAAAGCGCATATTTTCAAGATTTTTAGTAATTTTTGCATATTTTTCGGACTTTTTTAGAACATTTTTGCATATTTTTCGGACTTTTTTAGAGCGATTTTGCATATTTTTCGGACTTTT
>JAKSVV010000094.1 GCA_024407775.1 Clostridia bacterium | reverse complement strand
GTAAATCAACATTTATGCTTGCCATGATGGAAAAGGTTCCTAATGAATGGGGTATTGGAGTACTAGATACACAAAACGAACTTCAAGCTAAGAGAAAATATCCTTGGAAGAATATTATTACTCTTATTGAAGCTGGACAAATGGACGTTAAAAAATGTTTCGCTATCATGTTAAAGATGGCAAGAGACGTATTATATGTAGGGGAAATTACTCAACCTAGAGAAGTTGGTGAACTTATCAATGCTTCACTAAGATTAAACTCTGGGGTTGGAGCTACACTTCACTCTATTAGTCCATATGAAGTTATTACTAACTTAAGAAACTTAATGTTAAGAACAGACATGTACGACAAAGCAGATATTGCTGAAGCTGATATTGCAAGAGGACTTGATTTAATTTTCCACCTTGCAAAATTACCTTCAGGAAGAATCGTTGTTGAATATGTAGTTGAAGTTGAATACATTGACCAAGATGCATATATCCGTGAAGTTAATGAAGGACCATTACATGATAGATGGATGAGTTTTTTAAAACTTGCACAAATGGCATTATCAAAATACATGTATTCAAAAGCATATAAATATAACACAATTATTAGATTTGATAGAAAGACTGAAACATTTATTCCAGTTGATCTTCCATCAGATCAATATTTTGCAAAGATGAGAAAATATCAAACTCAACAAGACGTAGATGAATACGTTGAATTTTATAAACAAGAAAAAGAAAAACACAAAGACTTTAAAGGATTCTAAAATTTTTTAAGAAAGGAATAAGTATGAATTACATTGATCGTTTATTCCAAGGTGTTGATACATTATTATCATTCCGTGGAATACTACTTATCGTGAGCTTGTTGGCAATAGTAGGTTCATTTATTCTAGTAGCTAAATATATTTCTTCATATTTAGTTTATAAAAAGAATAAGATGAAGTACTTAATTAAAAAGGGTAATAGAAGTATATTAAAAGAAATCACTGATATGTTAATGAAAAATAGATCATGTGCAAAAGGTTTAAGATTCATTGCATTAAAAATCGGTATGATATCAAAATATACTTATGAAAAAAACTTAGAAATTGCTGTAGCTATGATTGGTGGTAGCGTAGTTGTATCACTAATAGTAATTTTTACAATAGTACCAACATCAACAATTGTTTGGTATGAACTAGTATATTATTTATTAATAGCAGGAATAATGATTGCATTAATATTTTATATGTTCTTTGCAACAGTAAGATCATCATTCATATCAAAACTTCCTGACGTATATAAAATATTAAACTCAAGATATATTTCACAAGGAAATATCTTAAAAGCAATAGACATGTCACTTGATGACTTTGATAAAGTTATTAGAAAAGAAATGATGAAGATATATAATATCTTAAAGAAAAATGACATGAACGAAATTAATGATGCCTTTAAAGAAATTGAAAAGACATATAATACAGAATACTTAACTATATTACTTTCCTTAATTAAACAAGCACACTTTAAAGGTGGTAACGATATGATTAAGGAACAATTTGAAACAATCACTGAAGAAATTCTGCAAGAAATTGAAAACCAAAATGACTTATCAAGTACAAGTAGATCATATATCATAATGGCAGTATTCGTACCACCAGTTATGAAATATATTGAATACTTTAATAATGGAGCAATTGGTGATCAAAGTGCAGAGTTCTATGTATCACAAACAGGAAAAACAATATTTATGATTACATTAGTTGGTATGTTCGCATACATGGGATTAATGATATTCATGGAAAGAAGTGTATAGAAAGGAGGAACTATGGGAGCAAATTACTTAAGTAACTTTATTGTAGCATCAACTATGATATTAGGTTTCTCAATTTTACTTGTATATTTACTAGGACAAGATAAAGTTAGAGAAGGCGTAATTAGTTTAGGTGGCAAGGTTGGAATAGGTATTGATAAAGTTAAAGCAGTACTAGCTAAAGTTTCTCTTATGCTAACTCCAAAACAAGAAAGTGATATTGGAGAATGGTATAAAAAACTTCTTATGTATTCAAAAATTGAAATGAAAGAATTCTTTCAAATTAAAAACGGAATATTCTTAGTAATATTTATTTTCTATTGTGCAGTAGCAATTACTGATACTGGACTTGGAAGAGATGAAGTATATAAAAAGTTTGAATATAAAAAAGACCCAATGTTTAATGCAGGGGTTTATAGTGAAGAAGAAAAAGAAGCAATATTGGTTCAAAAGAACGCAATGTTTGATGCAGTAAAAGATTCAATTGGTGTTGATGAAGTATTAAGTTTCGGAGAAGAAACAGGTATGATGATCATAGCAAACTTCGTTGATGAAATGAATGAAACAGGAATACCAAATGAAATAATTACAAATGAAATATGGGCAAAGATGCAAGGTTATAATAAATATAAGAGAACAAATTTCTCTAGTGCATTTTTGTTTGCAATACTAGCATATTTTATACCAGAGATATTTATATTTGTATTTAACTTCTTAAATAAATCAAATGAAAGAGCAGAAAAAAGATTCATGAAGAGACTTATCATAATGAATGGTTCAATTAAACCAACAGACTTTATGATGGTACTTAGTGAATTAATAGATAAATCAAAGTTCTATAAAAAAATATTACTAGAAATAGAAGACTCGAATAAAAAGAACTATGAAGAGAACACAAAAATTTATCAAAAATATATACAACAATCAAAAGATCTAGAAACAAAATTATTCTTTGAAAAACTTGATGAAGCAAATAACTATGACTTTGACCAAGCTATTATTAATATTAAGAATGAATTTAATCTAGATAAACGTATGCAAACTAGAAAAGTCAAAAAGACAGTAGAAAATATTCACGTATGGGGACTTGTAGGATTCATGGCTCTTATCGTTTTAATTATTTTCTATCTATTAATGCCATGGATGACATCATACGATATGGCATCTATGCTATAAAAATTAGATTATACACGCATTTTCTGTTTGTAAATAATATACAAAGAAAGTATTTACAAGAAAAAAATACGTATTATAATAAAAGTAATGCAACAAGCATAAACTAAAAAACAAAGGGAGGATATTATTTATGGAAAAGATTATCGCAGTAGTAGTTATGATCGCAATCGTTATTGGATTAATTGCAACAGCTGTATTACCATATGTTACAAGCATGAACGATGCAGCAAGTGAAGGACAAAATCAATTAAACCAATTCACAGGATCTATTCAAGGTGACTCTATGACAGGTGCAGCTATGAAAGCTGAAATCAAATCATATGCAGCTAAATTTACAGCTACAAATGAACCACTTGTAAAAGTTACTATTGTTGGAGATTCAACATCTGCAACTAACTCAACAGCAATTGCATCTACAGATATTGCTACACTAAACACTAAATTAGCTAACATGCCAGATGGAGCAAGCTACCAAAAGAAAACAACAGCTTCTTATCCATCAGGAAAAGCAAAAGAAATTACATATACTTTAGTTGCTTTAGGATAATATTTAATTAGATATAAAAGGATGACTTCGGTCATCTTTTTTTATGTTCAAAATAATATAATTTAAATATATATATAATAGGAAGGAAAAATTCAAAATTTTCACAAAAAAATCCCCCAATATAGCATAAATAAAAGAAAAGAAAGTATTTACAAAAATATTTTTTGTAGTAGAATTATATTAGTAAAAGTATAAAAATTGGAGAGATAAATGAGAGGATTAATATATGACGTTGTCACAGGTATGGCCATTATTGCCGGGTTATTTATTGTAACTATGGTAATGAGAGCTAACCAAAATTTTATTATGGGACAATCGGAAACAAAAACTGAAGATGAACAAGCATATCTTGCTGAAATTGCTGATAGAGAAGAAACTTATTATAGAGTAACAGATGTTTATGGAACATTTCATACATTACTTAAGAATGGTAATATAACTGAAGATGCTGGCAAATGGGCAGTTACTGATTATACAATTATAACTTTAGTAGGAACAGGAACAATTAAATGGAATGATTATTCAACAGATAGAATTCTTGATATAGAGAATAAACTTATAGATGCTATAAATTCTAAACCAAACGGAAAGTGCTTAGTATCAAGAAGCGCAGAATATGATGATACATTAAAACATAGTATTACAACATATACATTTGAAATTAAATAGTAGAAAGAGGATAAGACATGGAAGAAATTATTTACGAAGTAGTTATAGGAGCAATTATACTTGGTGTAATTATGCTAGTAATAGTATTATTTAGATCAAGTGTAGGAACAATTAAAGAATCAGTTAATGAACAAGCTCAACTTGAAGATACAGCAGATTATGATATGATCGGTGTTGATAATGGTATTTATAGTGGTTCAAAAATTCAAGAAGCATATGCTTATGGAGAAGTAGCTCAAATTGGATTTGACGTAATCGTTGTAAATAAAGGTGGAAGTAAAAGAAGAGTAACAGATGCAACAAACATTGCTGTTGAATATCCTTCATCTAAGAGATATAAATTAAAAGTAGATTATTTATCTAAATCATATAGAAAATTAGCGACAGTAGGTAACACAGTAAATCAAACAAATCATATAGCAATTGATTCAGCTGATGTTTGCCAACGTGGTGATCAAGGTGTTGCTGAAATTAGATTCACGTTTACTGAACAATAAAAAATTAATTAAATTTAAAATAAAAAATGAATTGAAAAATATTTTTCAATTCATTTTTTTTATATAAAAATTAGATGTAATCTTTTAAAAAATATTCTAAAAAATAAATAAAATTAGTACTAATTTTCTTATAAGTTATTGCTTTAAAAAACTTAGAAAATTCCTAGTTTTTCTCTTGTTTTTATCCCAAATAGCCAAGAAGACTCCCACCTCTTAGGTGATGGGATGAATTGGCCTATTTATTATATAATTATATATTATATTTTTTAAAATACAACATTATACAATTAAGTAATAAAATTGATGATTACAAGTTGGTTACAAATCACTGCGAAGTATTGACTAAAAATTCGTAATAATATATAATGGAGTTTCGAGCGTTTTTTTGAAAGGAGGCTTTTTATATGAAAAAAAGTACAACTAAAACATTTACAGTTCAAGTAAAACTAGCAACAACAAACACTCATAAAGCCTTCATTGAAAAGTCTTTCTATTTTGCTGAAATTATTTATAACG
>JAKSVV010000093.1 GCA_024407775.1 Clostridia bacterium | reverse complement strand
ACTTTGCAAAATGCATAAAGTCCTGATTGATTTAAATTATATTCGTTAATAAGAGTAGTTCTTTCTTTGCCTTTGGCTTTTTTATAACGAGAATCCATTTCTAGTTTTCTAATTTGTTTCATTGCATATTTTGCTACTTCGTTATAAATAATTTCAGCAAAATAGAAAGACTTTTCAATGAAGGCTTTATGAGTATTCGTTGTTGCTAGTTTTACATGAATTGTAAATGTTTTAGTTGTACTTTTTTTCATATAAAAAGCCTCCTTTCAAAAAAACGCTCGAAACTCCATTATATATTATTACGAATTTTTAGTCAATACTTCGCAGTGATTTGTAACCAACTTGTAATCATCAATTTAATTACTAAATTGTATAATGTTGTATTTTTTGAAATATAATATATGATTATAAAAAAAAGGGCCAATTCATCCCCCCACCTAAGAAGTGGGATGAATTGACCATTTAGGATAAAAGTTTTAATATAACTAATCATTTAAGCTGCAAAGATAAGTTATATTAAGTTTGTATATATCTTAATATGAGAATGCTACGTAAGTAATTATTTCATTACCTAATTCATCATATGATACATATTCCATTGTAACATTATGTGTAACAATACCATTATCTTCGACTGTTTCAACATTAATGTTTTGTGCTCCAGTTCCTAATAAAGCTTCTGGAACATTATCATCACTAATAGTGATTTCTTCATTTTCATTTTCTTCTGCTACATATTCGATTTCTTCAACAAATCCTTCTGGGCTTGCTAAGGCTTCTTCACCTTCCCATTCTACTAAGTCATCATCAAAGATTTCTTCAGATAAGTCTTCATGGTCTTCTAAAACTAATGCTTCAGGCATGTCGTAATCTACTAGCTCAATGAATTCTTCTGTTTCGTTTTCAATGTCTCCAACTTCTTCATATGTTGGTTTATCTATATCTAATCCCTGTGGTAATACTTCATCAGGAATCATATCTCTAAAATCTATCATAATTAATTCTTCGCCATCATCTGTGACTAAGCCATCACTTAGATCTTCGATCTCTACAAATACTGGCGGAGTATAAACTATTTCTACTTCTTCACTTATTGTTTCTTCTTTTGGCACTATTAATGGTGAAAGTCCAAGTGGAACTACCTCATCATTAATTAAATCAATTTCATTATTAATTGTACGTGGTTCCTCGCCATCTAGCACATCATAAGACTCTTCGTAATCATCAACGTGCATTACGATGTCTTCAGCATAACTTTGGACCATAATTAAATCACTAGATCCGCCATTAGTTGGCATGTTTTTGATATCTGCTAACATCAGGAATAAAGGTAATCCTATGATAACGAAGACACCAAAGACTGTTAAAATCCCTTCTAATTTCTTCATACTCTTTTCTCCTTAAATTCGTATAAAGCAAATAAACTATTTGCTAATTTAAAGTATAGAACGAAAAAAAACTATGTCAATAAAAAAGTTGAAAAAAATTAGGAAATTTCAAGCTTTGCGCGATTTCTAAATTCTCATTTTAGTCTCAAATTGGGTTATGTAAACCACATTTATATATATTAGTTTACATAACCTAAATATATAAATCATACTCCTATTTTTGTCTCTTTTTATACAATATTATGTTTTAAAAAATTTATATAAAAATTTTTTCTATAATTTTTATTTTTTTATTAATTAACTAAAAAAGTCATCACAATATGTGATGACTTTTCTAGTTTTATTTTGAAATTTTAAATTTCATTTCTAATTTTGTTTTTGTTTTTTTGTTTTTTTGTTTTTTGATTTATTAAGCTTAATTGAAAAATGGTTCGTCGTTATACTCATATTCTTCGAACATCTCATACTTCATACCATTAGTATCTAAGTAGTATATTCTCTGCCAGCTTGATGCTACTGCTAGATTCATCTTAAAGCAGCCATATACTCTTTCTTTGAATGGTTCATATATTCTCTTATAAGGCTTAGCGAATTTCTTTAATCCGTTAATAGCCATAAGATGAATACCTGTATCTTCATGTACAAAGAACATATCACTTGTAACATCGCTAATCTTTGAGTATTCAAATTCTGTTAGAAGATTTCCCTTACTATTTGCTAGTGCCCATAGTTTTGTTTCTCTATCCTGGAGATAGAAATACTGCCTATTTGTTGACTCATCTATGCTTGTTCTAAATCCAGATAAATCTAAATAGCTATCATCAATGTACTCACTAAAGTAGAAATGATAAAGCATCTTAGATTCTTTATCTCCTTCATTTTCTCTAAAGTAGCATAAGATTGGAAGAGAATTCTTTTCACTATCGCTCATGTTTATAACCTTAGAGTTATCTATAAGTGGTTTAACAAAGTCATAAGTAAATGGTGATACCTGGCCAAGATCATTAATGATATGATATTTCTTTGCAGTATCTAATATTACTGCAATATAGTTATCTCTTTTTGTGCTCTTAAAATACGCATAGTCTATGACTTTATCAAAGACAACATTTAAGTTCTTATCATAAAGAACTAACTCACCATTAAATCTCTCGCCGACATATTTAATCTTTCCAAAGCCTACGCCATCAGAACTTTCTTTACCTGGCTCCATAGGAGATAAACTTACTACATCAAGTACTATTTCTTTAGCATCTTCAACGCTTCCACTTGCAAAGTTATATATGAGACATTTTACATCACTATTCTTAGTGAATTTCTTTACTATGACTAGCTGCCTAGCAATAAATGCATCACGTATATCTTTTTCAATGTACTCATTAACATACTTATCCTCATCACCTAACATAAAGGTATAAATTCTAACTTTATCGCCTCTTTTAAATACTAAAACATCACTATAAATGCTGTCACAAACATCGAGATAATCAGTCTTAAGTGAGATATAACCATACAAAGCCATTTTAAACTTAATAAACATTTTTTTAATATACTTCATATTTTTCGTCCTCCACGTAAAATCAAAGTACAAAGTTAATAAATCAAGATAGTTATATCATACTCCTATCATACTTGTCAATTTTTTACATTTTAAAAATTTTAAAAAAAGCATTAAAAAAAGGAACCATCCATGGTTCCTTTTTTATTTCTCTTCGCTTTTTGATCGCGACATGTATCACACCCCAGCCTATAGCTGATCTATATTAAAACTGTTCATAATCTTATTTAATAAACATTGCATCTCCAAAGCTAAAGAATCTAAATTTATCTTCCACTGCTTTTTCGTATGCTTTTAGCATTAATTCTTTACTAGATAATGCTGATACTAGCATAAGTAATGTTGATTTAGGTAAGTGGAAATTAGTTATTAGTGCATCTACTATTTTAAATTTATATCCTGGATAAATAAATATTTGTGTATCCATAGCTCCTTCACTAATAGTTCCATCATCTTTACCTATTGATTCTAGTGTTCTAACACTTGTAGTACCTACAGCTATTACTCTATGTCCATTCTTTTTAGTTTCGTTAATCATATCTGCTGTTTCTTTAGGTACATGACAGTATTCTGTATGCATAACATGGTTTGTTACATCATCAACTTGTACTGGTCTAAATGTACCAAGTCCAACATGAAGTGTAACATATCCAATGTTAACTCCCTTAGCTTTTATATCACTAAGTAGTTCTTTTGTAAAGTGTAATCCAGCAGTTGGTGCTGCTGCAGAACCTTCATACTTAGAATATACTGTTTGATATCTTTCTTTATCTTCTAATTTTTCATGGATATATGGAGGAAGAGGCATAACACCTATCTTATCTAATATTTCTTCCCATATTCCTTCGTATGTAAATTTAATAATTCTATTTCCATCATCTAAAACGTTTACTATTTCTCCAGTAAGTAATCCGTCACCAAAGATAATCTTATTACCTTCATGAAGTCTTCTTCCTGGTTTAACTAAACATTCCCAAGTATCTTCTTCATTAGTTTTCTTAAGAAGTAAGATCTCACAATTAATACCTGTTTCTTCTTTAATACCATAAATTCTAGCAGGTATAACTCTAGTATCATTAAGTACTAATAAATCACCTGGATTTAAATAGTCTATGATATCTTTAAAAATTTTTTCTTCCAAAGAACCATCTTTTCTATCTACAACCATTAATCTAGAACTTGATCTATCAGTTAGTGGATGTTGAGCGATTAATTCTTCAGGTAAATTATAATCAAAATCTGATGTTTTCATTTCAAGTATACAGCGTTACAGCGCTATCTCCTTTCAAATAAAATTCAAAAACTCATACTACTATACACCAAAGAGGTATATTTTGTCAACACTATATTGGAAATTTTTTGAGTTATGTAAACTAAATGGTGAATAATAAGCATAAAAATGAGGCATCAATGATGCCTCACTTAGTTTTTTTAGTTTTTTATTTTTTTAATTTTTTACTCTTTTTTGTTAATAGAATAATAATATTATTTTACAGATAAGTACTGCTAGGAATATTCTTATTAACATTAAGTTTATCAATCATATCTCTTGCTGCTCTAAGCTTCTCTGCTGTTAAATAGCCTTTATTTACTACTTTGCCATCAACAATATAAGCCCTGCCAGGTCTCCATAACTTATTGTACTCAATGTTATTTGCCAGATCACAATCTCTAACTACATTAACTACATAAGATCCGTCATTATAGACGCCTACACAAACATGATTCATATGATATATTTCCTCCGTATATCTTAAGTATAATTACACATAAAGTAATTACAAAATTGCTACGAAGGCATTGTATCATGGTTTAGATACATAGTCAATAACAATGTGAATTTTAGTGTTTTTCTATCTCAAAATTTTTAAATATTTTGTCTCTTAGTATATAGACAAAGAACTTTTTTGTACTATAATTGCTTTTGGCCTTTCATAAGGTACTCTTATAGAAAGGAGGGCAAAACAATTTTATCAAAGATAGTAAGTGCTTTAGGATTATTAACATCTATAATTATTAATGATCCTTACATAATTGTATATGTAACTACATTACTAAATAAGTAGTAAAGCAAAAAAAAGAAAAACCTAGGAAATACAGATTCCTAGGTTTTTTGGTCAAAACATTTTATCAAAGTTTTTCTATTTTTATTATAGACTACTTTTTAATAAAAATCAACAAAAATTCATATAATTAAATATCTGTTCAAATATATTTTTAAAAAAGAAAAACCTAGGAAACTCAACTTTCTAGGTTTTTTGGTTTTA
>JAKSVV010000092.1 GCA_024407775.1 Clostridia bacterium | reverse complement strand
GTTGCTGAAGAAGTTAGAAACCTAGCTCAAAAATCAGCAGAATCAGCTAAGAACTCTGCAGCTATCATTGAAAAGAACATCAACTTATCAGAAACTGGTGTTAACATGGCAGCTAGAGTTAATGAAGCATTAGAAAAAGTAGCAGCTGCTGTAACTAAAGTGCAAGCAATTGCTAAAGAAACAGCCGAAGCATCTAGTGAAGAAGCTAAAGGTATGGAACAAATTAGTGAATCTATGAAGATCATTGAAAAAGCTACAATGGGTACAGCTGAAAAAGCTCAACAAAACGTAGAATACTCTAAGTCATTATCTAACGAAATGAGCGGAGTAATTGGTGCCATAGATGAACTTAAATCAATCATAGGTCAGTAACAATCCGTAAGTTGCAATAAAAATTTATACAAAAAAATAATTATGAAATTATAAAATTAATTTAAAATTTATTTATTTTAAAATTAATTATATAAATAAACATTTATACAAAAAATTAATTATGAAATGATTTGAATTTTTAATCACAATCTAGTTTAGATAACGATATATCTAATATCTAGTAAGTAATAAAAATTTGCTAATGTTTAATAATGGATTAATAGAAGAAGATGTAAGTCTTCTTCTTTTTTTATATATAAATACTTATAAATACTTATAAATACTATATTTTATATATAAATATATTTTATAAATAATATTGCACTCTATATAAACTTATGATAGAATCTCGCGTATATAAAAGTTGTTTGTGATTAAACAAAAATCAAAATCACAAGAGGTGAGATAATTTTGGAAAAAGAGATTGTATCACTTAGGATGGGGCACAGAGAGATTGAGATTAATACTAATGAATTTGAGATTAATGGATCTCTAAGCGGTGAGGTAAAGGGTTATGATTTGGATCATGTCCATGTATATATTTATAAGAATGGTGAAAAGATATCAACTAATTCATTTTGTAAGGAAGGTTCTGAAGCTTGCGTTATAGTTCAGAATTATGCTGACTTTGAAGAAGATGGTAGTTTTACATTCGATATGCAGGGCTTTGCTCCTGGCAGATATGACATATACATTGATGCATATACAAAGGGGTATGATTATTTTAAGACAGACAACTTTGTGCTTAAACTCATCTTGAGGGATGTAAAGAGCGGTAGATTTTAAATCTACCGCTTTTTCCTTTTCATTTTTTATTATATATATGCTTATTTATATATATGCTTATTTATATATATTCTTATTTTTTCTTTTATAAACATTGCGTTTTATTTTAATTTTTTTATAATAATAGTAAGAGTAAAACTAAAATGTGTAAAGGTAAGAGGGTATGAAAAAAGTATTATTTATAGCAACAGGAGGGACTATATCAGAATCAGTTTCTTGCGATGGTAAATTAACCGTAGATAGTAAAAAAGATATTAATTTTATTCTTCAAAATCTTTTAAAAAGAGAAAAAGTTCAAGGAATAAAAACTATAGATACGTGTAACTTATTTCAAATTGATAGTTCAAATATGAGTCCTGAATATTGGAAAAAATTAATTAATAAAATTTATGATGAATATGATAACTATGATGCTTTTGTTATATGTCATGGTACTGATACATTAGCTTATACATGTTCAGCATTAGCTTTTGCTTTTACTAATATTGCAAAGCCAATTATTTTAACAGGATCACAAATACCTTTTGGAGAACTAGGCTCTGATGCTGAAATGAACATAGAAAATATTATTAGGGTTCTTTCACAAGATGTTATCAAACTAAAAGGTGTAATGTGCTTATTTAGTAATAAGTTAATTAGTGGTACTCGTGTTAGAAAAAATTCGGAATTTGATTATAGTGCTTTTGAATCTAATAATGAAACACCTCTTGCATATATGGGTGTTAAAATAAGATTTAATATACCTAAAGTTGAAGCACACAATAAATGCTATGGTCTTGCTAAAACAAAAGAGGAAGTAGTATTATGTGATAAGTTTGCATTAGATAAAATAATGGTTATACATGAATTCCCTGGTTTAAATGTAGACATAGTAAAACAAATGATGGATAACGGTATTAAAGGTATCATCTTAAAGAACTATGCTGATGGAAATAGTAATGTTTCTAGACCAGATTCTGATATACCAAATATTAATGAACTATATGATTATGCAAGAAAGAAAAATTGTATAATAGCTGTAAGTTCTCAACCATATCATGGTGTAACTACAATGAATAATTATGAAACTGGTATATTAGCTAGAGAACTAGGAGGAATTCCTAGTTATGATATAAGCTTTGAATGCTTAACAGTTAAACTAGCATGGCTTATTGGACAAAAATATCATGTAAATGAAATAAGAGAAAAAATAGTAGAAAACATTAAAGATGAAATTCAATTTAATTACTATATTAATAAAAAATAGAATAATAAAACCCCTGCTTATATAAGCAGGGGGTTTGTTATTATTCTTTTTATAATTTTTTTCTTTTTTCTTTTAAATTTAATATTTTTACAAACATGAAATGGCAGTAGAATAACAATAAAAAAATAACAATAAATTATTGACAAAAAATGGAAATTGTGATAAAATAAAAATATATTTTTGCTTATTAAAAAAAAGTATTTGAAATAAGAAAGGCGTTAATTATGAAGGGGAAAGACAAGAAAATAGTAGCAACAATTATGCTTTTTTTAGCATTTGCAGTTTTTGCATTATTACCAATTATCTTATATGAGAGACCTTTTATGAAGGCAAAACTTTCAGAAACAGATGAATTGGCAGTATTAGAAACGCAAGCACTTATAAGTGAAGACAAAGCTCTTGATAGAGCTACTCTTGTTAATTCGGAAATCAGATGTTCATCTGTTAATGAACTTAATAAGGTTGAGTATTATAGCTCCTTAAATGGAACAAAGTATCAGGTAGTAACAATGTTCGATTCAAATTATAATATTGTTGAATCAAACATATTTAACGTTGATACAGCTCACTCACTTATGCTTGTATTCTTTATCTTGCTAGATATGATCGCGTGTCTAACATTGATAATCTTTTCTGCAGTTCTTTACTGCAAAAGTTATCGTTAAAACTAAGAGGTGGACAATAGTTCACCTCTTTTTTATGCAATAGTTCTTTAATGCATATGGAAAATATTTACAAAACAATAACTTTATGATATAATGGAGAAGATATTTATTTATGCTTATTTATTAAATAAGTACTTAAATAACTTAATAAATTGTAACTTATAAATGGTTTGATTTCTTGGAGGAAAGAGACATGATTAAAGTTGATGAGAGAACTGAGAAGATTGAGAAACTTAGAACAAAGAAAGCTTGGGTTGCAGTAGTTTGCTTGTTAGTTATCGTTATATTAGTAATAGGATTATTTATCCTTGTAGCATCACTTGAATTAACTTTTGGAGTTAAGGCAGCTATCTTATTAGTAGCATATATTGCTTTATATTATATAAACAATGTTGTTCAGGTAAAACTTGATGACAAGTTTGATGCACTGGAAGATAGTATTAGATAATACTGAGTAAAGGAATGCTTATGAATGAGTATCTTGATAAGGAAGATAGTAAAGCTTATAGTAAGTTTGACATGTTCCTTGAAAAACATATTAATGCTATTAAATTAGTGTTAGTAATCATTAAAAAGATTACATGCTTTTTATTTTTCTTATCACTAGTTACTTTAGTTTTCACAAAGTCTATGTCTCCACTTAGTGCAATTATATTATTTTTTATTATTTATATGGTTATGTATAAACTAATAGATATAATAACAAATTGCTTAGAAGAGTACATTGAACTTGGTAGAGAAATAAGAGAACTAGATCTTTTAATAGAAAAAGAAGAATTAGAAGCAGAAGAATTAGAAATGTAAGTACAATTTAATATGGGTTAAGGCAGCTTTTAGCTGCCTTTTTTATATATTAAAATATAGCATTTACAAATATTAAAAATAATGATATGATTTTTTCGTAACTATTAATTGTGATGAATACATCATACTTTTTGCGGGGGAATAAATCATGATAACATTAGACACAAGAAAAGTAGTACATTTCAGAGGATCACTTAAAGACAAGACTGCAGTTGTAGACTTTATAAAGTTTACTATAAGTTCTAGTGATAGCTTACGTAAGCTTATTTTTTGTTCAGAGTATGAACCAGACATGACAGATTATATCAAGAAGAATTCATATTTTGAGTTTAGCATAGAACTTGATGCAGGAACATATGACTTTAAGATCTTTGCCGCTGATAAGGCATTCCTTGATCTGTATAGTGAAGAAGACTTTGATGTATCTTTTTCCTTCAGTGAAATTAAAAATGAAGCAGCATAAGCTGCTTCATTTTTTTATAAATATTATATAAACATTATATAAACATTTTATCTATAATTTTCAATAATAATGTTTACAAAAGCCTAGATCCGTGATATAATCCGGCTTAGTAACTAAATAAACAAATAATTTGTGATTTTAAAATCATACGAGAGGTATTAAACATGAAAGACATTAAAGACAACATTACGCTTCACGTAGGTAACTTATTTCATGAGTTTGATATTAAGAAGATAACTATGCTTGGCAGGTTGTCAGGAGAAAACAGAGGTAAGAAACTTACTGATATTATAGTGTATGTCTATAAGAATGGGGAGCTTGTTACTTTCGATGGATATGTACCAGAGGGCGAAAAGATGCCGGAACCTATCACATCTCGTAACATCATCGGAGATAATGCTTTTATCTTTGAGTATGACTTCTTAACACCAGGTATGTATACCTTTGATGTACTAGGCACAGACGAGGCTGGCAACAAGTACAAGATGCGTGACTTTTACATTAACATGGCCTTTGGTAAGGATGAAGAGAAGGCTTAAGTAAAATTAAAAAAACTAAATAATGATTTAAATAAAATAAGGTAGCATAGCTACCTTATTTTATTTTACTTCGTTTAGTTGATTTATATTTTAAAAAATGTATCATAAATTTTAGACTTTAAGGAAACATTAAGTTTATTTAGCTATCATCTCATAAAGGACATGCCTTATTCCTTATTTTTATTGGTGCTTACTAATTAATTTGATTCTACTTAAGTTATGTTATAATTAAGCATAAAAATAAATTAGAATTTGTATATAAGGCTGATAATATAAATAGATAATAGGTGTAAAAATGGAAGGGGTGAGATAATTATGAATAATGAAATTATAGAATTTAAAAAAGGAAATTTAGTATTAAATGTGCCAATATCTTGGAAAGAAGAAACTGTATGGTTAAATCGTAACCAAATGGCAGAATTATTTGATAGAGATGTTAAGACAATTGG
>JAKSVV010000091.1 GCA_024407775.1 Clostridia bacterium | reverse complement strand
AATAAAAAAAGTGCAATCATCTTTTTTGATTACACTTTTATAGTACCAAAAAGAACCGTTAAAACGGTTCAATTAGTTACGGAGAAAGAGGGATTTGAACCCTCGCGGCAGTTTCCCGCCCTACACCCTTAGCAGGGGCGCCTCTTCGGCCACTTGAGTATTTCTCCACGTAACAAAAACTATTATAGCAAACCGGTAATTGTTTGTCAACCAATAAAACTAATTATTTTTTGATACTCATAAGAATGCCGTCTCCTGCAGGAAGTAAGCATGTTTCAAAGGCTTCATCAGCATAAGCATCATTAACAAAATCATTCATTCTCTTATGAATTGTTCTATTTCTTCTTATAACTTCAAATCTATCCTTTGCTACTAATCCTTTATATAATACGTTGTCACATATGATTAAACCATGATCACTAAGTAATCTTTTAGCTTCTTTCATGAATTCATTATAATGTGATTTTGATGCATCAATGAAAACTAGATCATATTTCTTTTCATTTTCATCAAGGCTCTTTAACATTTCTACTCCATCACCTTCCATAATATGAATTCTATCATTAAGATTAAACTTATCTATATTTTCTTTAGCATGTTTAATCATATATCCATCTCTTTCTATAGTAGTAACATCTGTGCTAGGTAATGTTTCGCACATTAAAATAGCACTAAAAGCATAAGCTGTTCCTACTTCTAGAATATTATTTGGTTTATATATTGTAAGCATTGTTTTCATAAAATTAATTATTTCTGGTTTGATAATTGGTATATTATCTTTTATAGCTTCAGCTTGAAGTAAAGTAAGTTCACTGCTCATCTTTGGAGTAAATGAATTTAAATATTTTTCTATAAAATCATATACTACTTCTTTTTTAATTTCTCTCATTTTAATTGCCTTTCTATTTATCATTACTATGTAGTATATCACAATTATATAAAATATTAAAGATTATATATTTTTTTATTATTTTTAAATATCTAAGGCATATATATCTTATTAGCATATTAGCAAAAAAGTTATTGATATTAAAAAACTTTGTGATAAACTAATTTATATAATAATTTATAAGGTGAAGGTATGGGTAAACAAAATATAGGTATCTTCGGAAAGAACTTTATCATAAACTTTGCAGTGTTCTTTTTAATCCTAGCAATATCAGCGTTTTTCTTCTTTAGAGAATACGTTAATATTTATAAGGATAACACTAAAAATACTATGATAACATCAGCGCATCTATTAAGTACTATCTTATCAGATATCGATGATGAAAATCTTGAAAAAGAATACGTAAAAAATTATTGGCAAGAATTCTCCAAGAAAAATACAGCCATTAATTTTATGGTTACAAATAATAAAAGTGAAATAATAGGTATGTATCCTAATGAAGAAATATATACAAAGTATGCAAAAGGACATGAAGGAAAAGCTATCAATGCTAGTTTTAAACTTCCATCTGGATATACATATAGTATAACATTTTTCATTAAGTCTACTAAGGCTATCAAAAATGCTTTATCAAACATGCCAATGTTATGGGCATCATTATTAATTTTAAGTTTCGTATGTTCTTACTTTACAGCAAACTTAATTGCTAAACCAATTGAGATGATAACAAAAGAAGCTATAAGATTAAAAGATGTAAATGAAATGCCTGGTATGGTTTCAAGAAATGATGAAATTGGTGTACTTCAAGAAAGTATATATGATCTTCATCAAACATTAAGAAGCTCAATTGAAGACTTAGAAATAGAAATGAAACATATAACAAAATTAGAATCAGATCAAAGATATTTCTTTGCATCAGCATCACAAGAATTTAAAGCACCAGTTGCTTCTATTCTAGCAGTACTTGATAACATAAAAGATAATGTTACTTATAGTCCAGAGATGATAAATAAAATTAATGACTGTAAGTTAAGAGTTATGACTCTAGAAAAGTTAATTGGTGAAATTGTTGATATGTTAAAATATAATGGTAAAACAACAATACCAACTGAAACTATTAATGTATTAGATTTAGTTAATGCAGTATTAAATGAATGTATGCCATTAATTGAAAAGAAGAAAATTATTTTATCAAGATCAATTGATAAACGTATTAATATAACAACTAATAAAGTAATGCTTACAAGAGTAATAATGAATGTATTAAGCAATGCAGTTGAACATGTTGAAAACGGAAAACAAATTAGAATATGGACAGAATCAGATAACGTTTATGCAACATTACATATATATAATGATGCAAAAGCAATACCTGATGAAATGATTAAAAAATTCTTTGATCCATTCTTTAAAACAGATTCATTACAATTTACAGGTAGTGAACATACAGGACTTGGATTATATGTAGTACAAGAATTATTAAATAAAATAAATATTCCATTCGATATGAAAAACTACGATAGAGGAATTTGTTTCTCACTTAAGTTTAAAGTTACTCAAGTTAAAAATGCTAACTTTAAATTTTAATAAATCATAATAAAAAATATAAAATTAAAATTTATACAAAATAAAAAATCGTTCGTAAGAACGATTTTTTATTTTTATTTTTTAAAATTATTTTTAAATATTAATCAAAGATACTATCTATAAAATCTTTAGGTGAGAATTTTTGAAGATCATCAATTCCTTCACCTACACCAACATATTTTATTGGTATATTTAATTCTTTTTTAATAGCTACCACTATTCCACCTTTTGCACTACTATCTATTTTAGTAAGTACAATTCCGTTTATATCAGTTACACTACTAAAACTCTTTGCTTGTTCAACAGCATTTTGTCCTGTATTAGCATCAAGTACTAATAAGATTTCTAGATCATATCCTTCTGCATTTCCTTTTACTATCTTTGTGACTTTTTCAAGTTCATTCATAAGATTTACTTTATTGTGTAATCTTCCTGCAGTATCGCAAATTATTACATCAGCATTTTTTGCTTTACCAGATGATATTGCATCAAAAATTACTGCACCAGGATCTGCGCCTTCATTGTGTTTTACAATTGGAGTATCAACTCTTTTTGCCCACACTTCAAGTTGTTCTATTGCAGCTGCTCTAAATGTATCAGCTGCAGCAAGAATAACTTTCTTTCCTTCTTCTTTATAGTTATGTGCAAGTTTACCTATTGTTGTAGTTTTACCTACACCATTAACACCCATAACTAAAATTACTTTAGGAAATTTTTCTTCATAAATATTTTCACTTGTCATTAAATTTGTTAATTCATTTTTTAGCATTTCACTAACAAGTTCTGTATCTATTATCTTTTTTTCTTTTGTTTCTTTTTTTAAGTTTTCAATTATATCTAAAGTTGCACTAACACCAAGGTCAGACATAATTAATGTTTCTTCTAGTTCATCCCAAAAGTCATCATCAATTTTTTTAAATGATTTAATAACATTATCAATGTTATTTTTTAAACCATCTTTAGTTTTTTGAAAACCACTTTTTATTTTGTCTAATAATCCCATACCTTAATCCTTTTGTCTTTATTAACTAGCTTTTTTATTATCTTGAGGTAATGTATCATCAGCGAAGTCTGTATTACCAAGTTCAAGTGATACAACTTTTGATACACCCTTTTCTTCCATAGTTACACCATACATATAATCTGCTGCTTCCATAGTACCAGATCTGTGAGTGATTACTAAGAATTGAATCTTATCAGATAATTTCTTAATATAATCTGCAAATCTTGTTACGTTGGCTTCATCAAGAGCAGCTTCGATTTCATCTAGTATACAGAATGGAGATGGTTTTAAGCTAAAGATACCAAATAGTAATGCGATAGCAACAAGTGATCTTTCTCCCCCTGATAATAGTGTAAGTGTTTGTACTTTCTTTCCTGGTGGACAAACGATAAGTTCGATACCAGCTTCAAGAATATCTTCAGCTTCAGTAAGTTCAATACGAGCAGTACCACCACCGAATAATTCTTTAAATACCTTTTCAAATTGTACATTAATTTTTTCAAGGTTAGTACCAAATTGTGTTCTCATTTCAAGTAATAAATGATCAATAAGAACTGTAAGTTGTCTTTCAGCTTCAACGATATCATCCCTTTGTGCTTTTAAGAAATCATATCTTTGACTCATTTCTTGATATTGTTCTATAGCATCAACGTTAACATTTCCAAGTTGGCTAATCTTACCTTTGAATTCTCTAACTTTAGTTTGTGCCATATTGTATGACATATCTTCATCTTTGAATTCTAATGTTTCTTCGTATGTTAAGTTGTATACTTCAAGTAATTTTTGTCTAATGTTTTCTAATTTAATAGTAACAGTATTTAAAGAACTTTCTTCTTTATATAATGAAGCATTTAATTCTTCTTTTTCTTTTTGCATTGCTTCAAGAACTGTTTCTATCGCATTATAACTTTCTTGTTTAACATCAAGATCAATCTTTAATGCTTCATGTTGTTTTCTTAAATTATCACGAGATGCAATTTCTGCTTCATTGTTTTTATCAATTTCATTTATCTTTTCATTGAATTCAGCAATTTCATCTTCGTATACACTAATTAATCTTAAAGATTCGTCTCTTTCTTTTTCAAGAACTTCAATTTCATCTTTAACACCTTTAATGTTTTCATCATGTAATGCTTTTTCTTTTTCAAGAGCACTAATGTCTACTTTTAATTCAACAAGTTCTTCATTCTTGATATCTCTGATTCCTTTTTCAGCTTCAAGAACTTCTTTAGCTTTATTAATTTCATTGTTCTTATCTTCAATTGCTTTTTCAGTATCAACGATTTCTTGTTCTTTATCTTTCTTTAATTGAGCAAACATTTTAATTTGTGAATCATAGTAAGCAGATTGTTCAAGATCATCTTTAATACTATTTGTTAATTTATCTGTTTCTTTTGTAACTGATGCCATCTTTTCTTCAAGTTTTAAAATATCATATGATAATTCTTGTTTAGCATCTAACATTTCAACAAGTTCAATTTCATTAACATCAATTGTTCTATTTATTTCATCTAATTTATTAACTAGATTTTTAACTTCATCATTAACATTATCAATTTCATTTTTGATTTCAGAAATTTCTCTACTTCTTGATAATAAGTTAATTTGGTTTTTATATTCACCACCAGTGATAGCACCTGTTGTTGTTAATTGTTCACCGCCAAGTGTAACAATGTTGTATGAATATTTATATTTATTAGAAATTTGTGTAGCGTGATCAATTGTATCAATGATAGCAATATTTTTAACTAAGCCTTTGATAACTTTTGAATATTTATCATCAACTTTAATTAAGTCACTAGCACATCCAATAAATCCTTCTTCATTTTTAATTCTAGAAAAATCAAATTCTTTATCTTCTTTTTCTGCATTAAGTGGCATGAATGTAGCACGACCACATTTATTTTGTTTTAAGAAATTGATTGCATATTTAGCATCACCATCAGATTCACAAACAATGTTTTGAAGTCTAGCACCATATGCTACTTGAAGAGCAATTTCATAATCTTTATCAGTTTCGATAAGTTCACTAACTGTTCCAATTATTCCTCTAATCTTTCCATCATGACTTGCAGTCATAACTTCTTTAACACCTTTGTTATATCCTTCAAAGTTTCTTTCCATAGATTCAAGAACTTCAACTTTAGAAGTTAATGCTTTTACTTTCTTTTCATTTTCTGTTTTTTCAAATTCCAGATTATTTCTATCATTAATTAAATTATTATTCGCATCTTGTTTTTCTTTAATATCAATTTCACATTTAGCTAATTCTTCTTTTTTGAAATTCTTTTCT
>JAKSVV010000090.1 GCA_024407775.1 Clostridia bacterium | reverse complement strand
CAAGTAATGAATAGAACCATCCTCTTGTTTGGTCAACACCTTCACTGATGAAGTCGGCTTGTTTATGTTCTTCAAACATTTCTTTATTTTCAAATGGATAGTGCCATTGAGCAAATGGCATTGAACCAGAGTCATACCAACAGTCTATAACTGGTTTAACTCTTGTCATATCTTTACCACAATCAGGACATGTTATATGAACATCATCGATATATGGTCTATGTAATTCTATATCTTCTGGACAATCTTTACTCATCTTTTTAAGTTCTTCTATTGAACCTATACAATGTAATTTTCCACATTCACATTCCCAAACAGGAAGTGGTGTTCCCCAATATCTATCTCTTGATAATCCCCAGTCAACAACATTTTCTAACCAGTCTCCAAATCTCTTTTCACCAATTGATTGTGGTACCCAATTTATTTTTTTGTTGTTAGCTATTAATTGATCTTTAACTGCAGTAACTTTTATAAACCATGTTTCTTTTGGATAATATAAAAGTGGAGTTTTACATCTCCAGCAGTGTGGATATGAGTGAGTATACATTTCTGTATCAAATAATAATCCTCTTTCTTTTAAGTCAGCGATTATTTCTTTATCAACTTTTTTAACAAATCTTCCTTGCCAATCACTTCTTACATCTTCACAGAATGTTCCGTCAAGTTTAACTAAGTTAACAACTGGTAAGTCATAATTCTTTCCAACGATAGAGTCATCTTCACCATAAGCTGGTGCAATGTGAACTACTCCAGTACCATCAGTAAGAGTTACGTAGTCAGCACAAACCATGTAGTATGCTTTTTTATCTGGTTTAGCAAAATTAAATAATGGTTCGTATTCTGTACCTTCAAGATCTTTACCTTTCATAGTTTTTAAAACTTTTTTATCTTCAGCATCACCAAACATTTTTTCAACTAATGCTTCAGCAAGTATATAAGTTTCTTTTCCTACTTGTAATTTTACATATGTTTCTTTTGGATTTGTACATAATGCAACGTTACTTGGAAGTGTCCAAGGAGTTGTTGTCCATGCTAAGATATAATCATTTTCTGTTCCTTTAACTTTAAATCTAACATAAACTGATTCTTCTTTAACATCTTTATAACCTTGTGCAACTTCGTGGCTTGATAAAGGTGTACCACAACGTGTACAATAAGGAACTATTTTATGACCTTTGTATAATAATCCTTTATCAAATATTTGTTTTAAACTCCACCATTCTGATTCGATGAAATTGTTATCGTATGTTATATATGGATCTTCTGTATCTATCCAGTAACCAACTTTATCAGAAAATTGTTCCCATAAATCTTTGTATTCCCATACGCTTTCTTTACATTTTTTGATGAATGGTTCAATTCCGTATTCTTCAATTTGTTCTTTACCATCAAGGCCAAGTTTCTTTTCGATTTCAAGTTCAACAGGAAGACCATGAGTATCCCATCCTGCTTTTCTTAAAACTTTATAACCTTTCATTGTTTTGTATCTAGGTATTAAATCTTTTATAGCTCTTGTTAGAACGTGACCAACGTGTGGTTTACCATTGGCTGTTGGTGGTCCATCAAAGAATGTAAAAGATTCACTATCTTTTCTGTTTTCGATACTTTCTTCAAATACATTATTTTCTTTCCAGAAATCTAGTATTTCTTTTTCTCTGTCAACAAAATTAAGACTTGTGTCTACTTTCTTGTATCCCATTTTGTTTTCCCCTTTCTATATATAGTTTTATAATTTTTAATATGAATGATTTTTGTATCTTTATTTTGGAATAATAGATAACAAAAAAGTCGCCTCTTAAATTCACTTGAAAAAAATTCATTCAAATAAACTTAAGGGACGACTTGTCGTGTTACCACCCTATCTTTATAATAAATCATAAAATTGCATAATTATAACTTATTAACTCTTTACGTCATACTAACATATGACTCCGCTATATCGTGCGTTCACGTCATCGCTTACTTTGTTCAGCTAGAAAACTCCAGAATGATCTTCAGAAGTTAGTACATCAGGATATGCTCACACCGCCCATATCTCGCTTTTCTTTCGCTAAAGTCTTACTCTTTCCTTCATCGTTCATATTAATTGTATTTATTATAGACCATAATATTATATTTGTAAACACCTTTATAAAAATATTTTTTAATGAGATTTAAATAGAAAAAACAAAAAGAGATAACAAAAATTATTTTTATCATCTCTTTTTATAATTCTTTGTCTATTAAATCTTCTAGTTCTAATTCAACTGTTGTTCTTTCTTTTGTTTTTCTAGATTTATATGAATCATGTGTTAGATTTGCATTTAGATAACTTTCAAGATCATGAATTTGTATTTCAAATTTCTTACCATACTTTTCAAGGAAGATATGTATTCCTGAATATTGTACATTACCTTCATCATCAAGTTTTGGTCTTTTAAAATAATCTCTTGTTTCGTATGCCATAAATCTATTTGGTTCATCTTTTAATTCTTCTTCTCTTCCTTTTGGAATACAATTATCCATCATCAAATGACCAGCTATTGTATAAGCATCTTCTTTTGTTTCTGCAATGAATCTTAATCCTAGATAATCTTTTAAATCATCTATCTCAATATTTTTTCTTTCAAGTGAATTTCTTACTGAACAGTCACGTTTAATTCTTGCTTCATATGATAGTGCACCTTTTATATCATGACTATCTATAAATTCTTTCATAACATCACGTACTTCAGTTTCATAAAATTCAATATATTCATCTCTTCTAGTATCAAGATCTGATTTTAGTTCTATAAGTTCAGGTGTTATTTCTTGATCTTTTAGAAAACTATCTAATGGATCATTATCTTGATCAAGTTCAAGTAAGCAATCTAATTCTGTACTTGATAAGTCACATAATGAAATAATTTCGTTACTGTCTTTCATACTTTCCCCTTTCTATAAATTTACCGCTATATAATATATCATATCTTTCTATTATGTGTCAAGGATGATTTTCTAGGATGGTATTGATAGATAATATTTTTAACACTATATTGTTGTATATTTTAATATGTTTGCTATACTCATAGTAACAAAAATATAAGGAGAATTTATGAAAAAAGTAAATATAAAAATTACTAGAAGTCAGATTAGACATTTTCTATTTATATTAGCATCAAGTGCTTTCTTTATGATATTTGTCGAATGTGCTTCTGCTATATTAAAAACATATGTTCCAAAGAATGATATTGGATTAACTAATTCAGATTTATATATCTTATTAAATGGATTACTTTATCTGCTAGGATTATTTATTCCATTTATAATTTATAAATTTGTATTTAAAGTTAAAATTAATTTTAAAGTCATTTTAGAAAAAGGCAAAAGATTAATTCTATTTAGAAACATATTAATAAGTATTTTGCTTGGATTTTTTGTTCAAGGAATAGGCATGGGAATATCAGGGCTTACTGCTTTGATTGTTAAAAGTAATACTGCTGTTGATTTTTTATCAGCGCTTGATGTTATTAAACATCCATTTTTATTTTCATTTAGCATAGCAATATTCCCTGCAGTTTTTGAAGAATTAGTTTTTAGAGGATTAATATTTAATAAAGCAAAAGAAAAATTAAGTGTAATATCTTCTGCTATATTATCAGGAATACTATTTGGTTTATATCATTTAGATTTGCAACAATTTTTCTATGCTGCTATTTTAGGATTTATATTTGCATTAATTTATAACAAAACAAATAATATTTTAGATGTAATTATAATTCACTTCTTAGTAGACTTCACACAATTATATATTGCAACAAGTACATTGCAATCAGAAACAATTACTAATGCTTTAAATGAAAGCGATGAAATATTTAATGAAAACACACTTGCATTATCCACTTTCATCTTATGTGCAGTTTTATTATTAATATTTGTACCACTTACTAAAACATTCTATAAAAAATATGAATCAGTAAAAGATGAAAATAATGAAAATGCTAATGAAGAAAAATTAATTGAAGAATAAATTTTAATAAATAAAAAATCCAAGAAATAAATTCTTGGATTTTTTATTTTTATCTTTTTGCTTTTTCAGCTTTCATTTTTATTTTATTAAATTTTACACCTTCAACACCATTTAAAATTTTCTTTGTATCTTTTTCATCTATTGTGAAGAATGTAAAGTTTTCAAATACATCCATATCATGAATATTATTTTTCTTTACCCCAGTTTCTTTTTCGATAACTCTTAAAAGATCTGTTTTCTTTGCTCCATGACATCTTCCTACATTCAAGAAAATTCTTTGTTTTCCATCTTTTAATTTTGCTTTTCTTGTATTTGATTTTTTATCTTTTTCTCTTTCTCTTTCTCTATCACGTCTATCATTTCTCTTAATATCTTTTTCAGATAAGTTGATATCATTAACATCATATTCATCATTTAGTTTAATATTCATTGCAAGTAATGCTAATGTTATTTCTTCTAGTCCATGTTCTTTTCTTAATTCTTTTAAAACCTTAGAATAGATATCTCCTTTTCTTTCTTCTTTATTTATTTTTTTATTTATATCACTGATATATTTTTCTAAGTTATGTTCTTTAACTTCATCAAGTGTTGGAATATCTATTTTTTCAATGTTTTGTTTAATATATTTTTCTATTGCTCTTAATCTAGCTTTATCTTTTTCACCAACAAGTGTTACAGCATGACCTGCTTTACCAGCTCTTCCTGATCTACCAATTCTATGAACATAATATTCTTCTTTTTCTGGTACATCATAGTTAAGAACTAATTCAACATTTTTAATATCTAATCCTCTTGCTGCTACATCTGTTGCTACCAATATTTTTATTAATCCTTCTTCTAATTTCTTTAATACTTTTAATCTTAAGTTTTGAGTTAAATCTCCATGAATTTTATCTACTGCAAAACCTTTCTTTAATAATTCATCATTTACTCTATCAACTTTTTCTTTTGTATTACAGAAAATAATTGCTAAGTTAACATTGTTTACTTTTAAAATTCTTGATGCTGCTTCTGATTTATGTTTTCCTTTTAGTTCACAATATTCTTGTTTAACTGTATTAGCTGTTACATGTTTTGGTTCAACTTTTATATGAACTGGATCTTTTTGATATAGTTTTGTAAGTTCCATGATTGGTTTTGGCATTGTTGCAGAGAATAATACTGTTTGTCTTTCTTCTTTTAAACTTGAAAGAATTGTTTCAATGTCTTCACGGAATCCCATCTTTAACATTTCATCTGCTTCATCAAGTACTACCATACTACATGTTTCTGGTTTAATTGTTTTTCTTTTAAAGTGGTCAATCATTCTTCCTGGTGTTCCTACAATAATTTGTGCTCCACCTTTTAGATCTCTAATTTGTCTTTGAATATCTTCACCACCATATACACAAACAATTTTTACACCTTGCATATATTTTGTTATCTTTCTCATTTCACCAGCTGTTTGAAGAGCTAATTCTCTTGTTGGTGATAATACTATTACTTGTGTGCTTTTGCTTTTCTTATTTATTTTTTGTAATAGTGGAATACCAAACGCCATTGTTTTACCTGTTCCTGTTTGAGATTGTCCTATTACATCTAATCCTTCACTTACTAGTGGGATTGTTTTTTCTTGAATTTCAGTCCAACTTTCATATCCTAATTCATCTATTGCTTTTTTAATTTCTGGAATTAGTTTTACATCTTTAATATCCATTATTTTTTCCCCTTTTATATCTTTTATATATTTATAAATTTAATCTTATATATCGTATTTATTAAATTTTTTCGCAATATTGCCATTTTACCATAATATGGATATAATATCAAAGGGAAATTTTTTTCTTTCAAAGATGAATCTATTTATTATTTCAATATAATGTATCATTATTTAATCTAAGAAAAAAATAAAGCTAGTTTATTAAAGTAATATTTTGAAGAGAAA
>JAKSVV010000009.1 GCA_024407775.1 Clostridia bacterium | reverse complement strand
TAGTATCTCTTGATTGCATTTCATATTCTTCAATATGAATTGATGTAAATACGTCGTCTTGAACTAATCTTTCACTGATAAGTACAGCATCTTCATAGTTATATCCTTCCCAAGTCATGAATGCTACTAATGGGTTTTTACCAAGAGCCATTTCTCCACGTCTTGTTGAAGGTCCGTCAGCTAGTACTTGTCCTGCTTTAACTTTATCCCCATTGTCAACAATAGGTCTTTGGTTAATACATGTTGCTGAGTTTGATCTCTTATATTTTCTTAATTTGTAGATATCTTTTTCACCTTTTTTAGTTTCAACTATAATTTGGTTAGCTTCTACTTTCTTAACAACACCATCTCTCTTAGCAATAACAACTGCTCCAGAGTTTGTTGCTGTTTTCCATTCCATACCTGTTGCTACTACAGCTGATGCTGGTTTTAGTAGAGGTACTGATTGACGTTGCATGTTTGATCCCATTAGGGCACGGTTACAGTCGTCGTTTTCAAGGAATGGAATCATAGCTGTAGCTACAGATACCATTTGTAATGGTGATACTTCCATTAAGTCGAATTCTTCAGCAGGTAATTCAACGATATCTTCGATATGTCTACCTGTAACTAATTCATTAACGAAATGTCCTTTTTCATCAAGTGGTTCGTTAGCTTGTGCTACGTTATATAATTCTTCTTCATCAGCAGTAAAGTATTTACATTCATCTGTTACTACTGGTTTCTTTCCTGATTTGTCAATTATTCTATATGGTGTTTCTACGAAACCGTATTCATTAACTCTTGCATATCCAGCAAGTGAGTTAATAAGACCGATGTTTGGTCCTTCAGGAGTTTCGATAGGACACATTCTTCCAAAGTGAGTATAGTGAATATCACGAACTTCGAATCCAGCTCTTTCTCTAGATAATCCACCAGGACCTAGAGCTGATAATTTTCTCTTGTGAGTTAATTCATCAAGAGGGTTATCTTGTTGCATGAATTGTGAAAGTTGTGATGTTCCGAAGAATTCCTTAATTGCAGTAATTACTGGTCTTGTATTCATTAATACTTGAGGAGTAATCATGTCAACATTTTGAAGGTTCATTCTTTCTCTAACTACTTTTTCCATTCTTGTTAAACCAATTCTGAATTGGTTTTGAAGTAATTCACCAACACACTTAATTCTTCTGTTTCCTAAGTGGTCGATGTCATCTACTTTACCAACATTGTATTCAAGATTTAATTGGTATGAAATTGTTGATAAAATATCATCAATAGTGATGTTCTTTGGAACTAATTTTTTAACGTTCTTTTTAATTAATTTTTTAAGATCAGCATCACTAGTTGCTTGTTCCATAATTTCTAATAAAACTGGTAAGTAAACTCTTTCTTTGATTTTTGAATCAGCCATAAGTTTTTTACCTGTATATTTATCCATATCAACAGTACTGTTACCGATGATTTTATATTCTTTTCCATTTTCAGTTACATAAATAACATTGATACCAGCATCTTGGATAGCATCAGCTATTTCCTTTGTGATTTTTTCTCCAGCGTCATAAAGGATTTCCCCTGTTTCTTCATCAACAGCAGGTCTTGCTAATACTTTACCATTTGCTCTATTTGCAAGTGATAGTTTTTTATTAAATTTATATCTACCAACTTTTGATAGGTCATATCTTCTATCGTCAAACATCATGTTATTAAATAAGCTTTCTGCACTTTCAAGTGTAGGTGGTTCACCAGGTCTTAATTTTTTGTAGATTTCAATCATTGCTTCTTCATAAGTTTTAGAAGTATCTTTTTCAATAGATGCTAAAATCTTTGGATCATCTCCAAATAAATCAATGATTTGTTCATCACTAGAAACTCCAACGGCTCTAATTAAGCATGTTACTGGAACTTTTCTAGTTCTATCTACTCTAACCCAAAATACATCTTTTGAGTCTGTTTCATATTCAAGCCAAGCACCACGGTTAGGAATAACTGTACATTTTCCTAATGGTTTACCAGTCTTGTCATGATCCATTTCATAATAGATACCAGGAGAACGAACTAATTGGCTTACGACAACTCTTTCTGCTCCATTAATAATGAAAGATCCGCTTTCAGTCATCATAGGGATATTTCCAACGAATACATCTTGTTCTTTGATTTCTTGAGTTTCTTTGTTAATTAATCTTACCTTTAATTTTAAAGGTGCTGAGAAACTTGTATCTCTTTCTTTACATTCTTCTTGTGTGTACTTATAATCTTCAGATAATTCAAAACCTAAAAATTCAAGTATTAAATTGTTGTTATAATCGATAATAGGTGATACGTCATCTAATACCTCTTGTAACCCTTCAGTGATAAACCAGTTATAAGAATCTTTTTGCATTTCTAATAAATCTGGCATTTCTAGAACACTTTCTTTTTTAGCGTAAGAAAGTCTCTTTACATCTCCATAAGTAATTAGTTTAATAGGACTTTTGGCCATTATTTTCCCTCCACTTTTTAATTTACTTTGATTAACTTATTTAGCAATTTTTAGCAATTTGACGCTATAAATCCATTATAATCATTTAACCATTGTATCACAAGAAAAATGACCCGTCAATAAGTATTCCATGAAAATTTACATAATTTTTAAAATTTTTTTAAAGATCCAGCAAAGGCCTGTATTAATGGGGCATAGCGTAAACTAAAAATTATATAAAAATATAAATAATTTTTGATAAAAAAACACCCTAAAAAATTAGGGTATTTTTTTAATATTTTTTATCAAAATTTGATCGAATTTTTACCATAAATTTTCCAATTTTTGATCAATTTCTATATAAAATTGGGTTTATATTTATATATTTTTCATATCAGAATTAAATTAATGTATATATATAATGAAGGAAAATTTCAATTTTTGCAAAAAAAGAACACGCAAAGCAAGGCCTGCAAAGCGTGTTCGAGGTTTTCAATACTTATTTTTCATTGTGATTTTTTTATATAATCCACAAGACCAACAATTAATAAAATACACATGCCAACTAAAGCAAAAAGAACGGCTCCTAATACCATCATAAATAAAAAGATTGAAAAGATGGCTGTTGGTATGCTTCTTATTACAAGTGTATTTACAAGCGGAATAAGCGCATAAACATTAATAGTAATAAGAGCTAAAAAACAAAGCAGAGCTAAAATTCCGAAAATATATCCGGCGATCACAAGTTTAAATTTGTTCTCCTCTTTCATATAGATCACCCCAGTGCTTTTATAAAAAGCAAAAAACATTTTGTAGTTTCAAACAAATTCTATCATATAATATATTTTTAAGTCAATTATTTTTTTTACTTTAAATTAAAAAAATTCGGAAACAAATTTTGTTTCCGAATAATAATTTCATTTTTATTATGCCATGCTTTCCATTTCTTCTTCACTTGATGCTGCAACATCTTTAATTGCTTCATCAATGTTTTCATTAATTGTTTCTTTCTTAGCTTGTTGCATAGCGTTATTATAAGTAACATATTTTTTAAGTTTAGTTAAGTCTAATGTTGTATCATATTTTTTCTTATAATCCATTTCATTCATTAAGAATAAATCTTTTATTTCGTCTTCATTCATGCTTAACATATAACTTGCTGCTACATCATATGATGTGTTTAATGTTTCAATTCTATTTGCAATTTCTGTTATGATTACTTGTTCAATTGGCATACCTTGATCGATGATACCATTAATATCAACATATTCATTCATTGCATATTCTCTGTTCCATCCTGTTTGTCCAAATACTTCAGCATAGTAACATGGAGCATCTAATTCATTATCACCATCAACTTGATCTTTATTAAAACTCATAAGAACCATAGCTAATGAATTTAATACTAATGGACTAATCATTTTGATTGGTTCATCTTCTTCCATTACTTCTTGTTCTTTGATACATTCATACATATCTTTTGCAACTTCATTTAATAATTTATCAGTTGGTTGTTTTAATAAATCTTTTGTATATGCTAAACATTCCATAAATAATTTTTGTTTATCTACAGTTAAGTTAGCAAGTGTAGATGTATTATCAGCAACGATTAATTGATTCATTTTTTGTTCAATTGTCATTGATGATAAATATGATAATGTATTTACATATGAATTCTTTTCTTGTTCTAATGCTTGTGCTTCTAAAATTTCTGCTTGACCAATTAATGTTTCCATCTTTGATTCAGAAATTTCAATTTCATGAATGATGTTTAAGTAAGTTTGTGTTCTTCTTAATAGTTCATTCATTTCGCAAACAACTGCTGATGCTTTTTTATCTTTAGCGTCAAACATTAAAGTAAAAGCAGCAGACATTCTTTCTTTGAATCCTCTTTTTGAATCTTCATCATTTCTTAGTTTAGTCATTCTATCATTAATTCTCATAAGGTAATCTGATTGACCATCTAAGAACTTTTCTTTTTGTGTACCTAGTTGTTTTTGAAGTTCATTTATTCTATTTAAAGTTGTGTTATAAAGTTCTAACTTTCTCATCCTTGGTTTTCTCCCTATCCATACTTCTATTTTCTAATTTCTTTTTTCCTAAATTCCTAATCTATGATACTATTATTTTTATTATAGTCAATAAAAAAAGTAAGAAAAAATATTTATTTTAGAGTTTTTTGATATGTAAAAATAACTAGTAATTATGAGACATAACTAATATTGTTTACATAAAAAAATATACCCTTTTCATACCTATTTTTACTTACTTCTTATACCTTTATAATTATATTATAGACAAATGTTTTTTAATATCAATAAAGCAGGCAAAAATAAAATAATTTTTTGCCTGCTTTGTTTATTATTGTTTTAATATATTTTTTGTTATTTTTCATTAATATCTTCATCGATATAATGAACTTCTTTCATAGTTAAACCATAAGCTGGTGCTGTAAATCCAGCTTTTGATCTATCCTTTGATTCTATGATACTTGGAATGTTTTTAGGATCTATTGTACCTTGTCCTACATAGATAAGTGTTCCTGCTATAATTCTAACCATGTTATGTAAGAATCCATGACCACATACTCTTATAGTTATAATTTCATTTTCATCTTTATCTACATCACAAGAAAATATTTCTCTTATAGTATCTGTTGCTACTATTCCTGCTTGAGCAAAACCAACGAAGTCATGTTCTCCTACAAAATAACTTGCAGCTTCTTTCATTGCATCTAAATTTAATTTTCTCGGAACAAAGTATGTGTAATTTCTAAGTCTAACATTTCTAAAATCAGAATTTAAAATTTTATATTCATACACTTTACTTTTTACATCTTCAATTGGATGAAAACTAACTGGTACTTCTTCTGCTTTTAACACAACAATATCTTTAGGAAGTTTTGTGTTATATATAAGTGGAAGTGCTTCAACTTTTATATTAGTTTTAACTTGCATCATACAAACTTGTCCGTCAGCATGAACACCAGCATCTGTTCTTCCTGATCCTGTTACTCTAACTTTTTCTCCAAATATTTTTTCATTAACTTTTTCTATTTCGCCTTGCACAGTACGAGCATTATCTTGTACTTGCCATCCGCCAAAATTTGTTCCGTCATAACTAAGAGTAAGTTTAATACCTCTTAAACCTTTTTCTCTTCCTATCTCTTCTTGACGTCTTTTGATTTCTAAAATCTTTTCTCTATTTTCTTCTGTTTGTTTCATAATAATATCCTTTTATGAACCTCTCTATTTTTTTATTTATATAAGCATATTACAATGTATTATATTCCAATACACTAATTGCTTTTTCTTTAATTAAATTATTTTCTTCTTTTTCTAAAAGTTTATCATCTTTTAAAATTTTATTAACTGCAGTTTGTGCCATTTTTAATAAGTCAGTATCTTCATATAAGTTTGCTATTTTAAATTCTGGTACACCATGTTGTTTTGTTCCGAAGAAATCACCTGGGCCACGTAGTTTTAAATCTTCTTCCGCAATTTTAAAACCATCGTTTGTTTTCTTAATAGTATCTAATCTTTTCTTACTTATATCTGTTTTGCTATCACTTATTAAAATACAATATGATTTATATTCGCCTCTTCCTACACGTCCTCTTAATTGGTGTAACTGGCTAAGTCCAAATCTTTCTGCATTTTCTATTATCATAATACTTGCATTAGGATTATTAATACCTACTTCTATAACTGTTGTAGAAACAAGTACATTAATTTCTCCATTATTAAATCTATCCATGATATCATTTTTTTCTTTGCCTTTCATCTTACCATGAATATATTCAACACTTTCATCAAGCAAATATTTTTCTTTTAACATTTTTGTATATGTTGTAACAGAAGCAAGTTCTGTCATTGATTCTTTTTCACTATCTTCAACCATCGGACAAATTATATAACATTGTCTTCCGTTTTTAATTTCATCTTTTACAAATGAATACATTCTATCATAGTAAGATGAATTAACTACTAGTGTATCTATTTTTTGTCTTCCTTTTGGCATCTCATCTATAACTGATATATCAAGGTCACCATATAATATTAAACCTAATGTTCTAGGTATAGGTGTTGCAGTCATAACTATAATATCCGGATCATTTCCTTTATCAGTTAACACACTTCTTTGTTCAACACCAAAACGATGTTGTTCATCAGTTATAACTAAACCTAATTTATTAAATGATACACCATCTTCTATTAATGCATGTGTTCCGATTATCATGTCTATTTCACCGCGTGATAATCTTTCATAAATATCTTTTTTATCTTTAGCTTTTATTGAACCAACTAATAACTCACAAGTAAATCCAAATTTATCAGCAAACGATTTAAAAAATTCATAATGCTGATGAGCAAGTATTTCAGTTGGTGCCATAAGAGCTGATTGATATCCACTTCTTTTAGCAATAATCATTGCAAGCAATGCACAAATTGTTTTACCACTACCAACGTCACCTTGAACTAATCTATTCATAACTTTATTACTTGTCATGTCAGATTTAATTTCACTAACAACTCTCTTTTGTGCATTAGTAAGTTCAAAAGGCAATGAACTAATGACATCACTAATATCTATGTCATCAAATTTTATACCCGTCTTTTTTGTATCAACTTTATTTTTAAGTAATGATAATGCAAGTTGTATAACATAAAATTCTTCAAACTTTAATCTCTTTTTGGAAGCAGCATATGCATCATTATCATCAGGGAAGTGAATATTTTTTATTGCATATTCATAAGAACATAAATCATATTCTTTTTTAAGTTCATCACTTAGAAAATCATTTTTTAATTCTTCTTTCACTTCTTTGATTGCAACTTTAATATAACTCTTTAAAGTTTTTAAAAATAATTTTGATGTTAATCTATATTTAGGAACAACTGTTCCTGTCATAACATGTGTTTCTAAATCTGCATTTTCAAAAATAGGATTTGATATTTCTCTTCTAGCAAATTCTTGTTTTATTTTACCTGTAATGTAATATGAATTACCCACTTTAAATTGTGAAATCATATATGGTTGATTAAACCAAACAAGTTCAACAACACCAGTATCATCTGTTACTAACACTTTAGTTATTTTATAACGTCCAGCATTAAACATAGTTGGTTTTTGAAAAACTCTACCTATGAAAGTAACAGTTTCTCCATTACAAGTTTCATTAATAGTTTTTATTTCCGATCTATCTTCGATGTCTCTAGGAAAATAAGTAATTAAATCATGCACTGTAAAAATACCTAAAGCATTAAGGCGAGACTTTGTAGCCTCACCTACTTTAGGTAATTTTATAATATCATCATTTAATTTTATACCTTTTTCATTTCCTGTTTTTCTTGTCACTATTTATATTCTCCATTCACTTTTTCTGGTTCTATATGCACAGATACAAATGTATCTTCACCAAATTCTTGTCTCATTTTATTTTCGATATCACAAGCAATCTTATGTGAATCACGAACTGTCATATCAGGATTTACTCTTATGTGAAATTCTATACCAATATAGCTACCCATGTTTCTTGTTCTAACATGATGTGGATCACTAGTGTTTGGTATACTATTTAAAATTGATAATACTTTTTCATAATCTTTATCACCAATACTGCTATCAATTAAAACGCTAAATGATTCAATTAAAATTTTAACAGCAATAAAGAATAAATATATTGCTACACATAATGCAACAATTGGGTCTAAGATGTACCATGTTGGTCCTTTATAAAGTGCTAGACCAAGTGCAGCTAGTACCGCAATTGATGATAATGCATCACTTCTATGATGCACAGCATTTGCATACATAGATTGTGAATTTATTTTCTTTGCATAATGTTTTGTATACCAATATAAAGCTTCTTTAGAAATAATAGAAACTAATGCAACTAGTAAAACATATAAACTTGGTTTACTAATTGGACTAATACTAAAATCTCTTATTTTAATTAAACCGTTTTTTGTCATAACATAAGCCGCAACAATTAGCATTAAACTAACTGCAACTTCACCAATTATTTCAACTCTACCATGTCCGTAATTATGTTTATCATCTGCAGGTTTTTTTGAAACCCAAATTGTTACCATAACAAAAATATCAGAAACTAAATCTGATAAAGAATGAATTCCATCAGCAATAAGTGCCATAGAATTAAAAATAAATCCAACAACGATTTTTAATCCTGTTAGAAGTATATTAACAATAAGACCAACGCCTGTTACGTTTGCTCCAATCTTTGATCTTTCTTCCTTATCCATCATGTCCCCCTTTTGATGTAAGTTGTTATAAAAAAATTTTATCAAATTATCCTATATATATCAATAGTGCACAAAAATTAATTTTTGTGCACTATCTATATAATTTTTTATATTCTCAATTATTTATTATCTTCCAAAACTAAATAATGCCATGATACCTTTTCTCTTAGAAGGAACTATTACTTCTTCGATTTCAATATCATCATGTTTGTTTAATAAATCAAGTACTTTTTCTCCAAGTTTTTTAAATGCAATACTGACATCACTTCTTGGATATTCAATTACTACTGGTTTTTGATTTCTAACAGATTTACTTAATGCTATATCTTCAGGAATGAATTCTATAACTTCAAGAGATCTATCTAAGAATTTTTCACAAACAGAATTTAATTTATTAAATACATTTGTTGCATCAGTTTTGTTTTTAACCATATTAACTACTACTTTAACTGTTGTATCATTATCACTATTATTTAAAACTTTAAGTAATGCATAAGCATCAGTTATAGCAGTAGGATCAGATGTTGTAACTAATAAAATTTCATTTGCAATTCTTGCGAATGTCATTACAGTTTCATTAATACCAGCACCCGTATCTATGATAATAGTATCAAACATTTCATCTAAAGAAGCAAGTTGTCTTGCAACCATTGTTAATTTATCTTCAGATAAGTTAGCAAGATTTTCGATACCACTACCACCAGATATAAATTTTAAACCATTTGGTCCTTCACAAATTATATCTTTAATTTCTTTTGTACCATTTATAACTTCAATTAAATTATATTTTGGAATTACTCCCATTAAGATTTCAACATTAGCAAGTCCAAGGTCGGCATCTATTATTAAAACTCTTTTATCTTTTTTCATAAGTTCTAATGCAAGATTAACTGCAACATTAGATTTACCAACTCCACCTTTACCACTTGTTACTGTGATAATATTAGCCTTACAATCCTTAACTTCGTTCTTAGTTTCGTTCTTAACTATTGCTCTAAGTTTTTCAGCTTGGTCTTTAAGTATTTTTTCACTCATAGATTAATTCTCAAAACTTCCTAATAAGAACTTAGCTATTTTTTCAGGATTCATGACTTCAATATCTTCAGGAACATCTTGTCCAAATGTAATATATGAACAAGGTTTATCAGTTAGAACTTTAACATTTAAAATATTACCAAGTCCAGCTGTTTCATCCATCTTTGTAAAAATAATTTTATATGAATCTAATATTTCTGAATATTTATTAATTATTTCAACCATGTCTTTATATTTAGTTGCAAGGCTTAAAACTAAATATACATCCTTATTATCTATTCCTGATAGTAATGCAGTAAGTTCATCAAATTGAACTTTGTTCTTATGTGATCTTCCTGCTGTATCTAAGAATAATAATTCTTTGTCTTTATGTTTTTCAAGTTTAGCTGGAAGTTCATCAGCATTATAAACTATTTCTAGTGGTGTACCTAAAATTTCAGCGTAAGTTTTTAATTGTTCAACTGCTGCAATTCTATAAGTATCAGCTGTAATCATTCCAACTTTTTTCTTTGTTTCTAAAATAAATTTTGCAACGATTTTTGCAATTGTTGTTGTCTTACCAACACCAGTTGGTCCAACGAATGCAATTACTTTTGGTTTATCTTCAGGTTTACCAACTTGTACTTCTTCAGGTTTACCAAGCATGTTAGTAATTCTGTTATAAACTATTCTAACCATTTCATTAACATTGTTTCTTTCATCAACTGCATCAAGTCCGTTAAGAACTTCAACAGCAACTTCAGGTAATACTTCATTCTTAATCATGTTATCATAGAATAATTGAAGAATGTTATTTTTAAATTTTCCATTACCATCAGCTTTACTAGTTTCATCAACTAATTTATCAGAAACTGATTTTAATAAAATTTCTAAGTTATCAATTTTTTCTTCAAGTGATTTTACTTTTTCATCTTCAAGTGCTTTATCTTCTTTTAATTTTTTTGCAAGATCAGCACCTTCACCTGATGTCTCACTTTTAGCTCCATCTAAAAATCTATTAGATGAATCATTATTTTTTTCTTCTACCTTTTCATCATCTTTAGCTGAAGATTTAGTAAAAAGTTTATCATTAGTAGCAGTAATTTCTACAGATGGACTTTTAAAAATTCTAAAAATACCTGTAGGTTCTACTCTTCTAACGTTAAGAATTAAAGCGTCTTTACCTAATTCTTCTTTAATCTTTTCCATAACCTCAGTTTCAGATCTACCTTCATATCTCTTAATTTTCATCTACGGTTACCATTCCTATCGATTGAATTTCTACTTTTGTGTCTACTTCATTGTAAGATAAAACAACAACTTGTGGAAGTGATGCTTCAACTATTTTCTTAAAATAGATTCTTACAATAGGTGATGTTAAAATAATTGGCGCTTGATTTCCGACTATACTTTCTTCAATCATTTGCTTCATATTATTAACAAGTTTATTAATGTAACTTGGTTCAAGAGCTGGATAAGAACCTTGTTCATTCTTTTGAACAGAGTCCATAATATCTTGTTCAACTTTTGGATCAAGTGTTAATACTCTATTAACTTCATTGTCATAGAATGTTTGTTGTGAAATTGCTCTTGCTAATGCTTGACGTACATATTCAGTAAGTAAATCTGTATCACGAGTAACAGGAGCATAATCTGCTAATGTTTCAAAGATTGTAATTAAATCTCTTACACATATTTTTTCTTTTAATAAATTTTGTAATACTTTTTGAATTTCTCCAATACCAAGTAGTTTTGGAACTAATTCGTTTATTAAAACATCGTTTGTTTCTTTTGTCTTTTCTATTAAAACATTTACATCTTGTCTTGTTAAGAATTCATGTAAGTGAGCTTTAATAGTTTCTGTTAAGTGAGTAATAATTAATGTAGTTGCATCAGTAACTGTATAACCATTCATCTCAGCTTTTTCTCTATCCTTTTCAGGAATCCATAATGCAGGCATTCCATATGCTGGTTCAACAGTTTCGATACCTTGCATTTCTTCAATTGTAAATCCTGTATCAATAGCTAGATAATGATCAAACATTATTTCTCCTCTAACTATTTCAACACCTTTTATTTTAATTACATATTGGTTTGGATTAAGTTGAATGTTATCACGTAATCTTATGATAGGAACAACTGTACCAAAATCAATTGCAACTTGTTTTCTAATCATAGCAACTCTATCAAGCATATCTCCGCCCTGACTCTTATCAGCAAATGGAATAATTCCATAACCAAATTCGAGTTCGATCGGATCGACCTGTAAGAGTCCAATAACATTTTCCGGTTTCCTGATTTCTTCAATTTCTTCATCTTCATTAACAACTTCTTCAGCAATTTGTTCTTTGACTTTTTGCTTTTCTACAGAAGATGCAGCCCAGATACATAAGATACCTGCTGGCCATAATGCAAATGTAGGAAGTGGTGTAAATCCTAATGCTACAAGTACCCAACCTGTAAGTTTAAGTACTTTAGCTTGACCGAATAATTGTTTAACCATATCTTCACCAAGATCACTATCTTTAGCACTCTTAGTAATAAGTATGGCTGATGATACAGAAGTAAGTAATGATGGAATACTACTTACAAGTCCGTCACCAATTGTTAAAATTGTATATTTACTTAATGCTTCTGTTATACTTAATGTTTCTCCATTAAGTCCAGTAGCACCAAGAACGATACCACCAATTATATTTATAAATGTGATGACAATAGATGCAATTGAGTCATTCTTAATAAACTTAGAAGCCCCATCCATTGCCCCATAGAAACTTGATTCTTGTTGTATTTTTGCTCTTCTTTCTTTTGCTTCAACATCAGTAATAGCACCAGAGTTTAAGTCAGCATCAATAGACATTTGTTTACCAGGCATAGCGTCTAATGTGAATCTTGCTGTTACTTCAGCAACTCTTTCTGCCCCTTTTGTGATTACAAGGAAGTTAATAAGAACAATAATAACGAATAAAATTACCCCAACGATAACGTTACCACTAGCAACCCATGATCCGAAAGTATGAATGATTTGTCCAGCTTGTCCTTGTGCTAGAATTAATCTTGTAGAACATAGGTTAAGACCTAATCTAAAAATTGTAGTGATAAGTAATAATGTTGGGAATACGCTCATCTCAATTGGTTCTTTAACATAAATTGCATTTAATATAAGTATAAGTGATACTGTAATGTTAACTGCAATTAAAAAGTCTAAAGCTCCAGCTGGTATAGGTACAATAAAAAGTAATACTGCAAATAGTACTACAATACCCATTGCAACGTTTGATAATTTCACGTTTACCTCCAATATTTCTTATGTTAACTTTTCTTAATATTATTTTCTAGTTTAGTATACATTACTAATTATTTTTATCAACAAAATTTTTGTTTTAATTTAATTATTTTTAATATTTTTTTATGAAATAAAAATTATTTTTATAAACGACAAAAGAATTCACGAAAGTGAATTCTTTTGAACTAATTTATTTTTCCATTATAAAATTTCCTTGTTCATAATCTCTATCCATAGAAAAATTATTTACCTATATTTTTGATTCTTTCAATTGCTTTAGTAGCAGCAATTTCATTATCTTTTGCATTCGAAATTTTTGATCCTTCAAAATCTTCGATGTAAACTTTATGCCAAAGCATAAATGTAATAACTGCCCATAGTTCAGATTTTAAATCTTTTTCTCCAGATAAATGAATCTTATAAAGTTCTCTAACATAATCTTTATTAATATATTCATCAACAGGTGAGTTATCAATTAAATCCATAGCCCAATCTTTTAAATCAGTTCTAAGCCAATCAGCCATAGGAACAGGGAATCCAAGTTTAGGTCTATCGAGAACTATATCAGGAATAATTCCGCGAGCAGCTAGTCTTAAAATTCTTTTTGTTGTATTTTCTTTAACATTCCATTCAGGATTAATTCTTGAAGCAACACGGAATACTTCCTTATCAAGAAATGGTACTCTAAGTTCAAGTGAGTTAGACATACTCATTCTATCTGCTTTAAGTAAAATATCTCCTGTCATCCACATCTTAAGATCAACATATTGCATCTTAGATACGTCATGAATTTTTCCTGCTTTATCATAATGAGGTTTAACTACGTTTGGTAAGAATAATGAATCATCATAATTCTTAAGTAGTTTCTTAAGTTCATTTTGATCTTCAAATGCTCTTGTATTAGAAACATATCTTTCTCTAATATCAGTAAGTCCTCTTATAATTGTATGCTTGCCTTTAAAGTCAGGCATAGCTTGCACTATTTTTTTAATAGCTTTTTTAAATGGAACATATTTAAATTTCTTAAGATCAAGTGGCTGACGATACATCTTATAACCTGTAAATAATTCGTCGCTACCTTCACCAGAAATTATTACTGTAACATGTTCACTTGCAAGTCTAGTTACAAAATATAATGCAACTGCACTTGGATCTGCAAGTGGATCATCCATGTTAAAAGTATAACGCATAAGTGCATCTTTATATTCATTAGCATCAACAGTCATAGAATAATTTTCTACTCCCATCGCTTTTGCACTTTCTTTAGCTATAGGTGTTTCATTTTTTTCTCCAACATCAAATCCAATTGTAAAAGTTTTAATGTCATCAACATAATCTTTTGCAATTGCACTTGTAATAGTTGAATCAATTCCACTAGATAATAATGCACCAACAGGTACATCACTTCTTAAATGATATTTCATAGAGTCATTTAATACTCTTCTAATTTCTTCAATTGCTTCTTCTTCAGTTTTGAAATAATCATTACTAAATTCTGCATCCCAATATTCTTCTATAACAAGTGGTTCATTTATTTTTTTAATAAATAAATGTCCAGGTGCTAAACGATATATTCCTTCATGCATTGTAAGTGGTTCAGGAACAAATCTAAAATCAAAATAATATTGAAGTGCTGTTTTATTTATTTCATTTATTTTTGTTAATTCTAAAATTGATTTCTTTTCTGATGCAAAATATGTAACTCCATCTTTCTCTGCATAATACATTGGTTTAATACCAAACATATCACGAGCGCCGAATAAAGTTTTTTCTTCATTATCATAAATTAAAAATCCAAACATACCTCTGAATTTTTTAACGCATTCTTTTCCGTATGCAACATATGATAATAATAAAACTTCACTATCAGAATTTGTTTCAAATTTATAACCTTCTTTTTCAAGATCACTTCTTATTTCTAAGTAGTTATAAATTTCACCATTGAATACTAAAGTATATCTTCCGTTGTCATATCTAATAGGTTGACTCCCGCCTTCAACATCAATGATACTTAATCTTCTAAAACCAAGTGAACAATATTCATCATGAAAATATCCATCACTATTTGGTCCTCTATATATAATTAGGTCTACTGATTTTTTAAAATCAGAAATAAATTGTTCGTCTTTTTCTTGTTTGTTGTCTGAAATTTGTCCAACGAATCCGCACATATAATTTCCTGCTTTCTATCTATCATCATCTAATCCTACGTCATCCATAACATTATATAAATCATGTGATTTTTCTTCAGGCATAATACTTTGTCTGTCACCAAGTTCTTCACCATTTGGTGCTTTCTTAACTGGTTTTCTTTCTTGATGTTCAGCATAATATTTTTCAGCTTCTTCTTTTTCACGACGAGCTTTAACTGTATCATACATTTCAACACCGCCACCAGTTGGGTTACCACCTTGATTCTTTTTACGTTCACGTAGTTCTTTTTTCTTTTCTTCAATCATACGTAATACTTCAACAGGAATACCTGTTTCTTTACTCTTACGTATAAGCATTGTTTCTAAATCTTCTTCTTGTCTAACACTTGGAGAAACGATGTCATTATTTTGTTTTGGAGCTTTAGCTTGAGGCGCATTTTGAGATTGAGGTTGTGCTTGTGGTTTAGGTTGTTCTTGAGTTTGTGCCTTAGCTTCCATCTTATCTTTTCTCTTTTGGTTGATAAGTTCTTTTATTTTATTTAATTGTTCTTCTCTCTTCTTTTGTAATTCTTCAGGAGTTAATTTTTGAGGAGCACCAGGTTTCTTTGGAGCACTTTGTGCTTGTTGTTCTTTAATTTCCTTTTGTCTAGCGTCTTCCTTTTCCATTTCATCTTCTGTTAATTCTTCTATAATCCAACCTTCAAAAGGTCCATCAACCTTTATATTGGTTGCTTTATATCTCTTGTTATCATCCATAACCATCCCTCCATTAAACTCATTATAGATTTAATTTTTTAATAGTCAACAAAAATTATATAAAAAATAATACGCACTTTTCCTTGTATTTATAAGGGTTTGAGGCACTTTTTGAAAAAGTTTCCTTCATTATATATATGTCTATTTATTTAATAAAAAAATACATAAAAAAATCACCCAAGAAGGGTGATTTATATATATATCTATTTAAAAATTTCGCAAACACTAGGTGCTTCATCTAAGTTAGATTCATCTTCTTCACTGTAGAATAAATCATAGTTAATATCAACTGTAGCACTTGTTGTATCTACACCTCTTGTAGAGTGAGATGGTGTATAACTTGGTTCTAGGTTATCAACTTTAGCTAGATTGTCTTGTGGTAAATCGATGATATAACCTGATTCTTCAACTTCTTGTTCTGGTAAAATACCAAATGTTTCTGTAAAGAAGTTATGTGCTAGGTTAACCCATAAGTTTTTAGATGGACCTTGAATCCATGAATCAGATGGGATAATACCTACTTTTTGTAATTTTCTTTCGAAATCACTAAGTTCTACGTTGTTTTCAATTTCTTTTTCTTTTCTTTTTAGTTCAACTCCTTGAGGAATAGATGAATGGTTTGATAAATCAAGTTCATCTTCATAGAAACAAGATGGTTCTAGTTGAACTAAAGGTTTTCTTTCTTTTGGTCCTTGGCTTATTTGTGATTCATTATTTAGATCAAATGTTTTGACTGGTCTTGCCATTATTCTTTCCTCCTTATCTATATAATTATACTTAAAATCTATATTTTCTAATACCGAATTACTATTATAGTAGATTAGTTGCTCGTTGTCAAGTAATTGAGTACGAAGTACAATACTATTTTAACATAGATCCAGTAAGAATTCAAGAGATTTTTGTAAATTTTTTCCAATAATTTTATTTAACAAATATCGCTCGCGGCGGCCAGTTTTCTATTTTATATATAAATGTCGCTAAAACACGATAAATACTAGAATTGCATTAAAAAAGCGAGCCGAAGGCTCGCTAATATATAAATTTCATTAAATTCTAGTAATCCCATGCTACAATCTTACCATTTTGGTCAAGATATAAGTTGATTTTCTTATTTTCTTTAGCTTTAAGTTTAGCTAGAGAACATGTACTTTCAGCTGACCACTTAACATCAGCAAATTTTGTATTAAAGTAATACTTAATTCCATCGATTTCAACATATCTATCTTCTGGATCAACTAATTCATTTTCATCTTCTTCTTTTTCATCATATTCAACATACTTAACTGTGCCATATACTTTTTCATCTATATGTAAAATTGAATATGGTTCTTCAGCTGAGATAAGTAATACATCATTCTTTGATATATCATCAATATCTACTTCTGTTCCATCTGCTTCTCTAATTGTATAATCAACTTTTGATAGATTTAAAGAAGTTGTTCTTGTACGATCTTTTACTGTATGATAATTAGATACGCTTGATGAAACTGGTGAAATAGTTTCTCCACTAATTTTACTTACAAACATAATCTTATCATAAGCTTCAATTGTAATAGAAATTACTTTATTGTTTTCATTAAGAATAATTCTTCCTGATACTTCATCAAATTCAGCATTGTTATTATCATCGTCATCATCTTTTGTATAAGTAATTGTATTTTCAATTAATCTTTGTGCTTTAGCCATATTGTTATATGTACCAGTTTCAGTTTCACCGTTAGCATTAACAATTAAATATGTATCATTTAAATTATACTTTCCTGTTTTACCATCAACTTTTAATTTTAAATATCCTTCATGAGAATCATAATCAACAACTCCATCATAATAAACTATTCTGTTTGTTGCTTCATCATCTTTTTGAATTTTTAAAATGTTAGTTCCGATTTTAGTAAGTGATACTAATGATCCGATTTCATAATCAGTCATATCATAATCATTAGGTAAATATGAATCACCTAATTCTTTAGTATAATCACCATAATCATCTTTATATAATCCATCTATTCTTCCGTTTGTTTTATCGATGTCTGTGATTAATACATCATAGAAAGATTCAGCTCCAAAGTATTTACTTAAAACTGTTTTATCTGTTCTTTGTGGTTCACCACTTCTTGCATCTCTAACCCAAACATTTGCTGATAAGAATTGAGAAACAATCTTAGCTGCTTCAAGTCTAGTAATTGGATCAAATACATTTAATGTATAGTTACTAATAATTCTTTCATTATTAACAAATTGCATATGAGCACTTGGCCAGTTATTAGTTTTGTCTAATGCTTCACCAATACCTATAACTCTTAAACACATTGTTATAAGTTCCATTGCATTAAGTGTTTTATCTGGATAGAAATATCCATTACCATCACCTATTGCATAACCAAGATCAACAGATTGAGATATGATTTGGTTAGCCCAGTGTCCAGCTCCTACATCTTTAAATTTACTACTTGTATAAAAATATGAATTTTTAACTCCAACCATTCTATTAACCATAGCACATGCTTCAGCTTTAGTTAAATATTTATCAGGATTGAAATTACCGAATTCATCTCCTTGCATAATTCCTATTTTATCAGAGATAACATCACGAATTGCACTAGCATCTTTTGTTGTTAAATCTCTAAAATTTTTATATTGTATTCCACCTGTAACATATGTATCTCTCGCGTAGCTATATCCAGGAATAGATACTACTCCAATAAGCATTGCAAGAATAAAACATATTATTCTTTTTTTCATATAATCCTCCAACCATATATAAAAATATAATCCTAAAATTATATTATCACATTAAAATATTAAATCAATAATTTATTTGAGTTTTATTAGATTTGACACATATAATAAAGATTGATATAATTTAGTAAAATTAATTTTAAATAAAAAATAGATAAGGAAATTTTATTATGAGAATGAGAAGAAAAAAATGGGCAAGACCAGAACTTGAAGCATCAAGTTTTTTTATTCAAGATAGTTTTGGATATCAAGGAAAGTGGAAAGAATTTTTTAATAATCCAAACCCAATTCATCTAGAACTTGGTTGCGGAAAAGGTGTATTCTTAAAAGATATTGCACTAGATAATCCAGATATAAATTATATCGCTATAGATATATCAGCAGATGTACTAGGATGTGCAAAAAGAAATGTTGAAAAAAGATTTGAAAAAGAAAAACGTGTTGTAAATAATGTTGCACTAGTTGCACAAGACATAGAAAAAATTAATGACATGATTGTTAAAGAAGATGAAATATCAAGAGTATATATTAACTTCTGCAATCCATGGCCAAAGAAAAGACATAAGAAAAGAAGATTAACTCATCCAACTAAGTTAAATAAATATAAAGAGTTCGTAACTAAAGATGCACAATTATATTTTAAAACTGATGATGATGAATTATTTGAAGAAACATTAGAATATTTAAATGAATGTAATATGCCAGTTCTTTATAAAACATATGATCTTCATAAGAGTGAATACAAAGATAAAAGTTATTCAACAGAACACGAAGAAATGTTTACAAGAGATGGTATACCAACTAAATTTTTAATAGCTAAATTTTTTAATGAAGAATAAAAAATATTAAAGCAATAAAATCAAAAATCATAAAGCGAAAAAATTATAAGGTAAAAATATAAAATTAAAAAGACAACTTGCGTTGTCTTTTTTTATGTCATCATATTATTTTTCTAAACCAACTGTTGCTTTTACTATATCAGTAAATGCCCAATATTCTTGATTAATATCTACATATGGATCTTCAGAGTATGCACCAAGCATATGAAGATAATCTCCATTATTATAACCATATACTTTATTAAGTATTACGATTGCTTCTTCTTTTGTTAAGAAATCATCTGGTCTAAATTTTGCATTTGCATTACTATCAACTAATCCATATTGATATGCATTAATAATATATTTTTTGTTTTCATCTTTTTCAATATCAAAATATTCATTTTGATATTCTCTTACTTTGTTTAATTTAAGGTTATCAATTTTTATAATATCATTTATTATTTTCATAAATCTAGATCTTGTTAGATAATTGTCGGGCATAAATTCCCCATCATAATCCGACATATAGCCGCACTTAACAACAGAAGATATAATATATGCAAATTCATTATCTTCCGTATCTTTAAAAATATTATCATATCCGTATTCTAGATTTTCAATTTTAAAAATCATATTAGCTACATCTGCTCTAGTTAATTTTGTTGCAACATTAAACTTACCATTATTATCTTTTTCAATATATCCATATCTCTTTGGTTCTTTTGGAAGTGCAAAAACTTCAATTTGATCAAAGAGTCCAAGGCTAAAACTTGTTAGTCCTGTTGCTTCTCTAACTATATAAGTTGATGATAATAATCCTGCTAAAAATAATATTGCTATACTAGTCAGAAATATTCTTGTTGAAACCTTCATATTAAACCTCTCAATTATTATAATTAGTCTTTAACATAAACCATAGAAACTATAACTTCTTCACCTTTTTTATTAATATAACTTTGGTAAAATACTTCTGTTCCTGATAATTCATTATATGTTAAATTGTCTTTATAATCATCGCATAGTTCAATATCAAATTCACTACCCATTCTTAATTCGTCGAAGCTTCTTAAGTATGTTGCTTCTCCTGCTTCATTTGTTTCTTGTAAATCTTCAGCTGTCATTTCATCACATGCTAGAAATACAATTGTGTTTGCATCAATATATTCAATGCTACTTGCGTTTACATTTTCATCACCTGGATTTGTTGTACCTTTAGTTTTTCTAATAAGTTTTACATATCCATCACCGAAATCTACAACTTTAGCAAGTCTTTCATAAATTGTAACACCTGTTACTTTTTGATCTGCTTCAATATCCCACATTCTATTTCCTGATAGCCAGAATGTAACATATGTTCCAGGAAGACAAATTCCTTGTACAAGTTCATCGTCTGGTGTTTGTAATAAAACAACTTTACCTGGTACTGCAAGTTCAACTTCATTATTATGATCAGCCATTGTTGCAAGAGATACAATAACTCCACTTGCTGCTACTGATTTTTTAATAGCACCATCTTCGTCTTCATAAATAGGATCTACATTTACATCCTCTTCATCTTTAGACCAGTTTGGTGAATTAATAATGTTTGTAATAATTCTTGCTGTATCTATTCTTTCGATAATATCGTTTTTACCTTTATTAACTCCATCAAGTAATTTATTCTTTTTAGCAAAGTTCATATAGTTATCTGGCCACTTACCTGATTTTTCAACTTCACTAGTATCAGCAATTGCTCTTACTAACATAGTTACTGTTTCAGCAACAGTTACTTCACGATTTGGTGCAAATAAGTTTTCACCAACTCCATTAGTAATACCTTCTTTAGATGCTATACTAATATATTTATAAGCCCAATAATCTTTATCAACGTCACTAAAATCACAAGCTGTAATAGCATCTGTTTCCATATCTTTCATACGAATAACAATAGTTGTAATTTCAGCTCTTGTTAATGTTTTGTTTGGTTCAAAACCATTATTGGTACCTTCCATAATTTTTTCATTTTCAACTGTACTTATTACTTCTTCATCAGTATATGCATAAACATTAATGCTTAAGCATAATGTTAAGGCTAAAACCAATGTAAGTACTTTAGCAATATTTTTCATATTTATAACCTCCATGCTACAATTAATTATATTACAAAAAGAATGTGTGTCAACTTTTGTTATTATTCTGTAACATTTGTAATTTGCACGTATTTATGCGTTTTTTGCTTCTAATTTATATTCATTTTTGATAATAGTTCTTTTTTCATTTCATTAAATTTTTCTTCAGGTATTTCACTACGTCTTCTATCTAAAAATGAAAGAGCAAATGTTGGATCATTTTTAGCAAGAGTCATAACTATATCATAACCTTCTTCATCCATTTCACTAAAGTCTAACATAGCACCATTATCTGCGTCTCTTTTAACTAATTCACCAAATAGTTCATCACCTTCAGCATTGTTAAATAAAGGATTAACAGTTTTATGTTCTTCTCTTATCATTTCATCATCAAACATTTTTTTATAATTGTTAAGTTCTTTAACAATGTCTTCATTATGAGATTTTAATTCTTCTTTAGCACTAACTAAATCTCTATTTAATTCTTTAATAAATTGTTCGTTATTCATAATAACTCCTTATATATTTTTATGATTAATAAATTAATCTATCTTTCCAAGTTCATTAATATTAATTTCTAATACTCTATCTAGTATTTCATTAAACTCATCATTATATTTTGATCTATCATTTCTTGCAAAAAATTCGGGAACAGTCTTATCACCTTTTTCTATAAATTCTTGAATTCTTGGATCATCTAGTATTGGTTTAATACTTTCTTTATCTAAATTAAATGCACCATTTTCATCATAATTTTTAGCTTGAATATTTGCTTCAAGTTTATCAATCATTCTAGCAAATTTTGATTCAGGTGTAATTTGATTTTCAAATTCTTCAATGGCTTCAATGTAGTCATCACCAAGACCAATGTTAGAACAAAGTTTAGCAACGGCTACTTTACCCATGTTTCTTTTTTCTTCATCACTAACATTATCAAAAGGAGTAATGTCTCCTATTCTTATTTCTTCCATCTCATGAATAGCAAGCATCTTTAATACATGAGTAATATCTATGTCTTGTCTAAATTCTGAATGAAGTGCTATAGCTAGCATTTGTGCTCCATATATATGTTCAGCAATAGATTCAGCTCTATCAGCTTCAATTTGCCAAACTTGCCATCCACTTCTTAAAACTGTTTTTAATTTTTGTGCTTGCATATAAAATTTTAATGCATTATCTATTTTGTTTTTATCCATAATAAACCTCTTCTTATTTTCTAATAAAATTATAATATTATAAAAAATATATTCAAGAAAATCAGGGTAATAAAACATAGTATTGACATAGATTTTAGATAAATTATAATAACAAAAAAGAGGTGAATAATGGATAACGAAAATAATATAAATGAAAATAATACTAACGTTAAAAAGCAATCTCCTTATAAAGGAATTGAAGATCCACAAATAAGAGCACAATATGAAAAAGAATATGGAATGATAAATGTAAGATTACTAGTATCATTAATTCTTATATTTGTATGTGCAGTAAGTTATTTGTTTATAATATCTGATACTTTTGAAACTGTTAAAGTTGATAAAGAAGATAAAGATATTAACGTAGTAGAAGAGAAAAAAGAAGAAACTGATAGCGAAGAAATTGATATTACAAAACTTACAGTATTTGATGATACAATGCCATCAAACGGAAACTTTGTATGTGATGCAAAATATGAAATTGAAAATTTAGATTATGAAAAATCTAGTTTTAGAATTCCATATATAAATATCAATTCAGAAGATGCTAAAAAAGTAAATGCTGAAATAAAAGAAAACTTTAAAACATGGGCAGCTGAATCTGCAAAATACAAAAAGAAATATGAAAATGCAAATTTAAATTCACAATCTGTTATAAAAACAAATTATGAAATTTATAATTATCAAAATATTCTATCAGTAGTAATTTGTTATACATATAGATCAAATGGTATGTTATCAAATGACTACTACTCATATTCTTTTAACACAACAAAAGAATCTATACTTGCTAAAACAAATGAAGAACTTGTTGGATTAATTGAAAATGAAAATAAAGGAACAGATAATGTTGTAGCAACAAACGATGATAACTTTGGTAAGTTAATAACATATCAAGAGATACTTGCTAAATTAAATCTATCATATGAAATTATTGATACACATTATAAAGATATTTTAAAACAATATTCAATTGATAGTTCTGATGCAAGTTTTGTTGATAAAACATTAAGTTTATATAATGAACAATATGAAAAGAATGACTTAGATGCATTCATAGATAATAAAGGTAACTTATGTATGATTTCAAAAATTTATAGTTCAATATATGAACAAGGAACATATAGAATGTTTAAATTCGATGGAGAAAAATTTGATTCATTATCATTTGGAATTAAAGATGACAAAGATGAACAAAAGGAAAAAGAAAAAGAATTAATCGGTGTAAAAAATTAATTTAAAAATACAAAATAAAAAAAGATGCTTTCGCATCTTTTTTTATTTTATGAAATTGTAATTTGTTGATTATTGTTCAGCAAGATAAATTGAAGTATCTTTTGACTTGCCACAAAGCTGATTATAAATATAACCAACTTTCTTGCCATAGCTTGATGAACCGTTATAGAACTTAGCCACATAATAAATGCTATGTCCTACCTTCTTGCTATCACAAGCTGCTGCCTTACCGTTAATAACTTCACAAGCAGCTCTTGTAGCGTAGTCGGAATCTGTAAACATTTTTTCAGTATCATATCCGAAGCTCTTAGCTATCTGATATAAACCAATATGGCTACCATTTTTGGCGCTCATTTCACCACAGCTTTCAACAGCCATAATTGTCTTAATGAAAACTGGGTCGATTCCATATTCAAAGCCGATCTGCTTAATAAGGTCGTTGTACTGATCTGTACCTGCAACTAAATAAGCGTATTTCTGATCTGGCATTGAATCTACAGTCGGCATAATGAACTCTTCTTCCGAAATGGTTGAAACTAAAACTGTGTCCTGAATATTTTCAAGATTTTGAGATTCAACAGCTATTTCCGCCGAAGCGGGGGAATCAAGTTCTGCGGCTTTCGCCTCAAGTGGTATGGTACAAGCCATAATTAACGTTGCTGCACATAATGCAAATTTTTTCATATAGAATTTTTCCTTTCTAGGTGAATGCTTTTCACTATTAAAAAGCAAATAATTTGTTACCATATTTTACCATATTATTAGTACTAAGTCAATACTTTTGGCGTATTTCTTATTTTTTTTTTTCTTAATTTTTTTACTATTTTTCTTAAGAAACATTAAAAAAAGCCCATAAATATGGGCTTTGTATGTTTAAGAATTATTAATTTTTTTCTAAATATTCACCAAACCAAGTAGGTGTTTTTTCATATAATGTTGAGATTTTATCTTTTATTTGTCCGTGTTCATCTTCACTAGCTATATCGATATATGTCATAATATCTAACATAAGGTCATCTAAATTACCCATTTTTATATCATACATAACTGTGTTAATTATATCTTCAGTTTGTTTTTCATTTTCTTTTGTTAAAGTAAATATTAATTTTCTAAAATCATCAAGTGCTTTTTCATCTGTAACGAAATCACTACCCACTGCAAAAGTTAAATATTCATCTCTTGATAAAATTCTTCTTGTCTTATCTGAATTTATAATTTCATCTATTACTTCTTCTGGATCATCTAATTCTTCAATGATAAAATATTCTTCATCTTCATATTCATAAATTTCAAAATGATTATTTAAACCATCTCTATGATATAGGAATTGATCAAATTCATCTTCATCATCAAATTCATCTTCACTAGATTTTTTTACATCAATAAAAATTTCATATATATCATCACTAGTAAGAGCAGCGTATGTTTTAATTATTCCTGCTATAACTCTTTCTGTTTCATCATACATATCAATTTTATCTTTAGTACTTTCTTCTTTCATTAAATTAATAAAAGCTTCTTTAAAATCATCTGTTGTTTTAATAATTTCACTTCCGTTTTCTTTTTCAAGATAACAAAGTCCATCACAAATTAATGCATTATAATCCATATCAAAAACAACATTATCTTTTGTACAAATTTCAAATAAATATCTTAATGTATCTTTACTATATGGTTTAATAATTAAACTCATGTTTGATAAAAGATCATCACTAAATTTATTTACTCTTTCATTTTTATCTTCAATGTCATGATAATTTAATTCCATCTTACTTGATGCTTCTTCAAAATCATAATCATCAATGTCATATAAAATTTCACTAAGTTTATTATATTTCATTTTTCATCTCCAAAATTATTCTACGCTCTTTAAGAAAATTCTCTTATTGAATCCACCTTTTTCTTCTTCTTTAGCATCAGCTATTTCACAAAGATCACCAAGGTTATATCCACCAACCTTAAGTATTGCAAGCATAACTTGGAATACATCGCCTAGTTCTTCCATAGATTCGTCTTTTAAAAATTCATCTACTTCTTCAACTAATTTCTTTTTAAGTTCAGCAACATATCTATCATCATCTTCAATGATTTCAATATTAGCTTTCTTTCCATCCTTTTCAATTATTTCAGGAATTTTATCTCTAACTAA
>JAKSVV010000089.1 GCA_024407775.1 Clostridia bacterium | reverse complement strand
GAAAAGTATATGGATGAATTTAAATCAAATTCATTATATGAAGCATGTGATATTAAAGATGATGATGCAAAAGAATTAACAAGAGAAATATTTGAACAAGCAGGACTTAGTGAAGATGATGAAGATAGAAGTGAAATAATAGTTGATGAAAAATTAGAAAATGAAAAACTAAATACACTTCCACTTCGTGATTACAAAATAATAGGTCAATTATTTAATACTTACTTCTTAGTAGAAGAAGGTGATAACTTCTATCTAATAGATCAACATGCAGCGGAAGAAAAAGTATTATATGAAAGACTTAAAAAAGATTATGAAAATAAAACTATTAATACACAATTATTATTAGACCCAATTATCTATAATGCAACACCGAAAGAATATGAAGTAATAAAAAATCATATAGATGAAATTAGACAATTTGGTTTTGATATAGATGAATTTGGTGATAACTCATTTAGAATTACTGAAGTACCATATATATTTGAAAAAGTTTTAACAATAGATATGTTCAATGAAATTATAGATGAACTATTAGATAAAAAGATGACAAAAGATCTTAAAACTTTTGATGATATGTTTGCAACAGTAAGTTGTAAGGCAGCTATTAAAGCACATGATAAACAAAGTATCATGGAAGGTAAAAAACTAATTGAAGATTTAATGAAATTAGAAAATCCATTTAACTGTCCTCATGGTAGACCAGTAATTATTACTATAACAAGATATGAACTAGAAAAGAAATTTAAAAGAATAATTTAGGTAAGGTATGAATAAAGTAATAGTAATAGCAGGACCAACTGCTAGTGGAAAGACAGCTGTTAGTATAGAAGTTGCTAAAAGATTAGATAGTGAAATAGTATCAGCAGATAGCGTACAAGTATATAAGAAATTAGATATAGGTAGTGCTAAAATAACTGAAGATGAAAAACAAAATGTTGTTCATCATATGATTGATATTGTTGATCCAATATCTGATTATTCAATGGCAGATTTCAAGGAACTAGCAGATAAAGAAATAGAAGATATTATAAGTAGAAATAAGATTCCAATGATAGTTGGAGGAACAGGTTTTTATATTCAAAGTTTAATAAGAGATATTAATCTTAATGAAGAAGATGATGATAACTCATATAGATTAGAACTTGAAAAAATAGCAAGTGAAAAAGGAAATGAATATGTTCATGAAATGCTTAAAGAAATAGATGAAGTATCTTATGAAAAAATTCATGCTAATAATTTAAAAAGAGTTATAAGAGCACTTGAATATTATAAGAAAAATAATAAACCTATTTCACTTCATAATGAAGAAGAAAAAGAAAAAGATTATAAGTATGATACAAAATTCTTTGTATTATATTTTGATGATAGAGAAAAACTTTATGAACGTTGCGACGCACGTGTTGATAAAATGATTAATGACGGACTAATAGATGAAGTTGAAGATTTATTAGCAAGCGGCGTTAGTAAAGATGGAACAGCTATGCAAGCAATTGGTTATAAAGAAGTAATAGAATATCTAGAAGATAAAATTACAAAAGAAGAAATGATAACTAAGATTAAAACTAATACAAGACATTTAGTTAAAAGACAATATACTTGGTTTAAACATCAAGAAGAAAATGCAATATGGATTGCAGTTGATAAATTAAATTATGATATTAAAAAAATAGCAGATGAAATTATAAAAAATATATAAGAAAAAAGTATAGGAGTATGAAATGAATGATCGTATAAAAAATGAAATGCTTTTTAATGAATTTAATATTAAAGAAGAAGCATTTAAAATTATTAACGAAGCAGAAGAAGAATTAAAAGATAAGTTTAAAGAAATAGATGACATATCAGAATATAACCAATATAAAGTAATACGTGCTCTTCAAAAAAATAGAGTAAGTGAAATGCATCTTAATGGAACAACAGGTTATGGTTATAATGATACAGGTAGAGATACAATAGAAAAAGTTTATGCAGACATTTTTAAAACAGAAGATGCTTTGGTAAGATTAAATATGTTATGCGGAACACATGCACTTAAAGTTGCTTTATTTGGTAACTTAAAATGTGGCGATGAAGTTTTATTCCCTGCAGGAAAACCTTATGATACATTAGACAGTACAATAGGTATTAATGGAGCAAAAGGTTCACTTGTTGATTATGGTATAACATATAAAATCGTACCACTTAATGAAGATGAATCATTTAATTATGATGAAATTAAAAAAGCAATTAATGAAAAAACAAAATTAGTTGAAATACAAAGATCACGTGGATATGATACTAGAGCAACATTTAGTGTTGAACAAATTGGTGAATTAATTAAATTTATTAAAGAAGTTAAAAGTGACATAGTAGTTATGGTTGATAACTGTTATGGTGAACTTACAGATTATATTGAACCAACAGAAGTTGGAGCAGATTTCTGCGTTGGATCATTAATAAAAAATCTTGGCGGTGGAGTAGCACCTTGCGGTGGATATATTGTTGGTAAAAAAGAATATGTTGAAAATGCAAGTTATGCTTTAAATACACCAGGACTAGGAAAAGAAATAGGAGCTTCACTTGGATATAATAGATCTTTCCTTGAAGGATTATTTAATGCTCCAGGAGTTGTTAATGCAGCATTAAAAGGTGCAATATTAACAGCAAGAGTTTTTGAAAAATTAGGATACAAAGTATCACCATCATCAGATGCAAAGAGAAATGATATTGTTCAACAAATATATTTAAATAATGCAGATAATGTTATTAAATTCTGCCAAGCAATTCAACATTCATCTCCAGTAGATAGTCATGTTAGTGCTGAACCTTGGGATATGCCAGGTTATGATGATCCAGTTATCATGGCAGCAGGAACATTTGTACAAGGTAGTTCAATTGAATTATCAGCAGATGCACCAATACGTGAACCATATGTTGTATATATGCAAGGCGGATTAAACTATGAACACGTTAAATTAGCAATACTAAATGCTGTTAATGAAATGATATAAAAAATTTTAATGAATTTTAAAATAGTAATTAAGAAATTAATAAAAGTGCCGAAAAAATAGTATAATTTTGAAAAAGTTTGTTAGTATGTTATTGACTTAATTTTTTTTCATATTATACTATTTTTTATAAGAGACAATTTGGAGGCACGGAAGGTGACATTAAGATTAAGATATAGAGTTCTTCTTTTTGTAGCATGTTCACTTTTGTTAATTGGATTCGTTAAGAACAGCACATTAAGTAGAGCGGAAGCTGAAGAAGTGGGAACAGGGGAAGTTTCTACGGATGTATACGATGATTCTGTAAAAACTGATTATCTATCAATTTATGATGGAGATTATTCAACATATAAATACAAATTAGCAAAAACTATTGCTGATGATACAAGCTTATCTCTTGAAAAGAGAGTACAAAAACTTATGAATAGTTTATCAGAAACTTTATATGAAGGTTTACCTTTAGAAATAAAGATTGAAGATAGACAAGGTAAAAAAGTAGCAGTTGTTAATTTAGTTGAGCCTTTATCAAAAGATAATAAAGTTTTTAAAGAACTATATAACAATTTAGAAGACAAGGATAACACTTGGCAAAGTTATTTTACGTCTAGTGAAGCTAAAAGTATTATTACTTTAGCATCAATTGAGACAACTCTAAAACAACCAAACTATACTGGAGAATGGATAGATGGTTTTATGATTTATCATAATGGTGAAGCATTAGAAAGTCATAGAGGTATAACAGCTACAGATGTTACTTGGATATATAAATAAAATAAAAAATTATATTAAGAAATATTTTTAATGTTTGTTTGTGGGGAGATGAATTTAATTCATCTCTTTTTTATGTATTTTTCTATCAATACTTAACTTGCATTATAAAATATATATTATATAATTTATTTAATAATGATTAAAGAAGTATATAAATTTATATAATATAAATTTAGGAGGAAAGATGGCACGTCAAGTTAGAGCATTAATCACTATAGTTGATTACTCGATGGGTGTGAGCGTTTTAGATTACTATAAAGAAAAGAAAACAACATTTGGTTTTACAACTCATGGTTATGGTACAGCAAGTAATGAAATATTAAATTATATTGGTCTTGCTGAAAAGAAAAAGAGTGTAACTGTAACAATACTAGAAAAATCAAATGCTGAATATTGTTTATGGGATCTAGGTAAGAGATTAAATCTAAATAAACCAGGTAAGGGAATAATATTTACTGTTCCGGTATCTAGTATGAATAAATATTTTGTAGGTTTAATGGAAGACTATAATGATATAAATATTACAGAAAAAGAAAAAGAAAAAAATAAATTTACTCAAAAAGTAGAAAATGCTAATAGAGGAAAGGTAGATGAAAATATGAATTCTGAATATCCATATGAATTAATATTTACAATTGTATCTCGTGAATATCTTGATCTTGCTAATGAAGCTGCTAAGAAAGCTGGAGCAAGAGGAGGAACATCAATCCACGCATTAGGACTTGGTGGAACAGATGCATTTAATTTCTTAGGAATTACAATAAATCCAGAAAAAGAAATCTTACTTAATGTTGTTAAGAAAGAAGATAAAAATAAAATAATGTCACAAATAGTAAGAGACATTGGTCTTGAAAATGCAGGTAGAGGAATTTGTTTCTCACTTCCTGTTGATTATGCACTTGGATTATCTCAAGGAATTGAAGAAGAAAAGAAAATATAATTTATAAAAAACTAGGCTTATGCCTAGTTTTTTATTTAAATATTTATTAACATATATTTAATATAAATTTAGTTTACATTGTGATTTATTATACTATAATTTATTTAAAATAATTATTATGGAGAATATTTATGACAAACAAGAAAATTGTAATTATAGGAGGAGGAACTGGACAAGCAGTTTTTCTATATGGCCTAAAACATTATACAAATAATATAACAGCAGTAGTGCCAGTAACAGATAATGGTTCAAGTAGTGGTATGCTTCGTGAAGACTTAGGAATGTTACCACCAGGAGATGTTAGATCATGTATTTTAGCACTTGCTGATTGTGAAGAATCAATGGAAGATGTATTTAAATATAGATTTGATAGAGGAAGATTGGAAGGACAATGCTTAGGTAATTTAATCATTGCTGCTATGTCAGAAATCTATGGTAGCTTTGAAAAAGGTATATCAAAAATTGGTGACCTGCTAGCAGTAAAAGGACAAGTATTACCTGTAAGTTTAGATAACCTTCAATTAACTGTTGAACTTGATAATGGAAAGATAGTAACAGGTGAATCAGGAATTAAACTTGAAGTATTAAAACAAAAAAGTCCAATTCATAGAGTACAAGTTGGACCAAATCCTACACCATATAAAAATGTTTTAGATGAAATAGGTAAAGCAGAATACATAGTACTAGGACCAGGTTCACTTTATACATCATTACTTGCTGATCTAGTTATTCCAGGAATAGCTGATGCGATTAGAAATAGTAAAGCTAAAAAAATATATGTAGCAAATATTATGACTCAGCCAGGTGAAACAGATGGTATGACAATATTAGATCATATCATTGCCATTGAAGAACATGTAGGCAAAGGATTAATAGATGTAGTAGTAGCAAATAACTTTGTATTGAATGATGAAGAAATAGAAAAATTAAAAGTTGATGATGAAGATTTAAAAACAGGAGCAGCATTTAAAGTTGCTAAAGAAAAATATGAAGAACAAGAAGCTAAACAATTATTGCTTGATGATTATCAAAGAGAAGAAATTAAAAATAGAAACATTGATATAATAGAAACAGATTTAATGGAAGTTAAAGCTGGATTTATTAGACATGATGCAAAGAAATTATCAGAAATAATTATAAATAGAATATCAGAAAAATTAGATAATTAATAAGGTGTAATGATGGAAGAATTAATTAAAACAGATTGGAAAGATATCTTAA
>JAKSVV010000088.1 GCA_024407775.1 Clostridia bacterium | reverse complement strand
AATCAATTCATTTTTTTATTTTATACAAATATTAATCATATAAATAATATATATTTTATAATACTTGAAAAAATAAAGAAAAAAGTATATCATTAATAAAGACGTTTAAGTATTAAATAAATATGGAGGATATATAATTATGGAAAACAAAATAGTACCTATAACATTACTAACTGGTTATCTTGGTGCTGGTAAAACAACATTAATTAACCATGTATTAAATAATAAAGAAGGATATAAAGTAGCAGTAATAGTAAATGATATTGGTGAAATAAATATCGATGCTACATTAATTGAAAAAGGTGGAATAGTAAATGAAAAAGATGCTGATTTAGTTCCACTACAAAATGGATGTATTTGTTGTACATTAAAAGTTGATTTAATGAAACAAATAGTAGGACTTATTGAAACTAAAAAATTCGATTACATACTTATTGAAGCATCAGGAATATGTGAACCTATTCCTATAGCTCAAACATTAACAGTATTAGAAGATTCAACACAGCAATATGGATTACCTAAAATATGTAGACTAGATAATGTAGTTACAGTAGTAGATGCATTACGTCTATCAAAAGAATTTAATTGTGGTGAAGATCTTCAAAGAAAAGACATTGATGATGAAGATATAGAAAATTTATTAATTCAACAAATGGAATTCTGTAACACAATTATCTTAAATAAAGTTAGTGAAGTATCAAAGGAAGAATTAGATAGAGTAAGACAATTAGTAAGAGCATTACAACCTAAAGCTAAATTAATTGAAACAGACTTTGGTAAGGTTGATGTTAGTGAAATCATTAATACAAATAACTTTAACTTAGAAGAAGTAGCAACAAGTGCTGGATGGGCACAAGAATTAAATAAAGATGATGACGACGATGACGATGATGATCATGACGAACACGATCACGAACATGAACACGAACATGAACATGAACATGAACATGAAGAACATCATCACCATGATCATGACGATGATGATGACGATGACGACGATGATGATCACGATCATGAAGAAGGACATCACCACCACCATCACCATCACCACCATGAAGGCGGAGAAGTTGAAGAATATGGCATAGGAACATTCTCATATACAAGAAGAAAACCATTCGATAGATTAAAATTTGATGACTGGGCAAACAAATGGTTTGATAAGAGAGTTATTAGATCAAAAGGTCTTGTATGGTTTAGTGATGATAATGAAATGAGTTTTATCTTTGAACAAGCAGGAACACAAAAAATATTATCAGAAGCTGGATGTTGGCTTGCAACAGCTAGTAAAGAAGAACAAGATTATGCATTTAGTGTTGAACCAGATCTAGAAAAAGATTGGGATGAAAAAGTTGGAGATAGAATGATCAAACTAGTATTCATTGGTCAAAAGATGGATAAAGAAAATATGATTAAAGAATTAGATGAATGTTTAGTTGATGTAAATCTTTAATTAGAAATTATAAATATGAATTTAAATATTAAGACTCTATATTAAGATTTGTTTTGATTTTAATAATCATTACTTCTTAATATGGAGTCTTTTTTTATTTTTGTTTAATATATACAAAACATCCAAAATATACCTATTATGGCATAAAAGTATTTACAAAATAATACTTTCGTGCTATAATAGGTAAAAGTGGAGGTTTATCATGAAATATTTAGAACATATGGCTAAGATGCGATTGTTTAAGCTTGATGACATTGTTTTATTAACAGGAAATATTAATACAGCTAAATCTATTTTATCTAGTTATGAAAAGAAAAATTATATTTCTAGAATTCGTAGAGATTATTATGTCTTTTTAGACTTTGCAACAAAAGATCCTGTTGCATCTACATTTGAAATAGCATCACATATAAAAGAAGATGGTTACTTATCTTATCATAGTGCTTTTCAATATTATGCATGTTACAATCAAGTATTTAATGAATTAACAATATCATCACCTAAAAAGTTTAATTCTTTTACGTATGATTTCATTGAATACAAATCAGATGTATCATTTGTTCCTTTACAAATTGACACTGTAGCTGATGGAAAAATTAAAGTAACTAGCATAGAACGAACTATAGTAGATTCAATAAAAGATATAAATAAAGCAGGGGGACTTGAAGAATTACTTGAATGTATAAGCTTAGTTAAAAATGTTAGTGAAGAAAAAATACTTGAAATGTTAAAGTATTATAATGAAGCATTTTTATATCAAAAAGTTGGTTATATATTAAGTAAGTATAATGAACAATTAAAATTAAGTGATAAGTTTTTTAACATATGTAAATCTAAAATTAAAAATAAAATTCAATACATAGATAAAGATGAAGATAATATCTATGTTAGTGAATGGAAATTATATGTTCCAGAAATAATAGGAAGTGTGAAGGAGGAAATAGTTGTATAAAAAAGAAAAATTAAATGCTAAAAAGGAATTTAATAAAGACACATTAGAAAAAGTATATCGACTATGTGATATATTAGACTATATTAATAAAGAACAACTATTATCAAAACATTTAGTACTTAAAGGTGGCACAGCAATAAATTTATTTATAACGGATATGCCAAGATTATCAGTAGATATTGATTTAGATTTTAATGAAAACTGTAATAAAGAAGAAATGTTAGAACAAAGAAATGTAATAACTAATTTAATAAAACTATATATGGAAAATAATAATTATATACTCGAAGGTAATACAAAAAATGTTGCAGCATTAGACTCGATGGTATATAGCTATGTAAATAATCATGGTAATAAAGATGTAATTAAAATAGAAATAAATTACTTGATGAGAAATCATATATTAAAAACTAAAAGAGTTAATAAACATATTGATGTATTAGATAGAGATATATCAATGATAATATTAGATAAAGTTGAATTATATGGTGCTAAAATAAAAGCTCTTATAGAAAGAGGAGCTGCAAGAGATTTATTTGATATTGCAAATATGATAAAAGCAAATTTAATTGATGATAAAGATATTAGTTTATTGAAAAAATGTTTTATATTTTATATTACCGTTGGTAATTCAAAATCAAAAGAATATGTAAAGATTGATTATGATAAAATAAATAAATTAAAATTTATTGATGTAAAAAGAAAACTATTACCTGTATTAAATCATGGTATGTTTTATGACGTAGAAAATGAAACAATATTAGGATAAATTATTAGTACTAAATAAAAATGAAAAAGAATATATTGAAGAATTTAAAAAAGGAAAATATAAACCAGAACTTCTATTTGATGATAATGAAATTATTGAAAGAATTAAAAATCATCCGATGGCATTATGGAAGATGAAATTATAAATATGAATTAAAAAAATAATTTTATAAAAATAAAAAATGGATCACATTGTGATCCATTTTTGTTTTTAATAATTTTAATTTTTCTTTTTGTTACTTCTTATCATAATCTCTTATGTCTTCCGCATGTAAAAAAGCAACAAGCCTATTGTAGCACCAAGCAAATAAAAATGTTCCTATTAGTGCTGTTATTATTTGTGTTGCAGAAAAAGTTAAATTAAGTGTGCGAATTACAGCTCTTAAAGGACTAGCTTCTGGAAGAAGTAAATACATACATGGAATAATAGTTACTCCCATGATTATTCCTTTAATCATACATGACGCAACCATTGCTGCAAGAAATAATTCCGTATTTTTCTTCTTATAGAAATGATCATTTATTAATACAAAAACAATATTTCCTAAGATAACAAAAAGAATAATAATAGGTAGTGCACTCATGATAGGAGATCCTGTTATTAAAAATGCTGTTATGGGACTTACTATTGAAAGTAAGATTCCATATTTTTTATCAACAAGTAATGTACATGTTATCAAGCAAAAATTAATAATAGGTCCTGTGATAAATACACTTAAGTTTTTAAATAACTGACTTACTAGTATTAGTGCCAAGATAATCGAAGCCTCACATAACTTCTTTGTGCCAGTTCTCATAAAACAATCCCTCCTATAGTAAAGATATACTATCTTCAAAAAACATCGTTCATATTATATTATTTTGTTTATACTTTGTCAATTAGATATATTTGACTTAAAAAGATTAAAACTATATAATAACTTTATAAAAAAATAAGTTTACTATTATTAAATAGTTCTATGTATTGGAGGGTATCTATGAAAGCTAAATTCACTTTAGTAGTATCACCAACAGATGATGGGCTTTTTGTAGGACATGCATGGATTATGATTAAGAATATTGGAGATGAATCTTTTTTAGTAGGAGATTATTTACTTGAAGAATCTAAGACTTTAACAATGGGTAAATTTATGGGATTACCTATAGGACTTCATAAATATAATGGAGTATATTATAACTTAGAGTGTATAGAGCAAAATAGATTTCATAGACTAAGAAGAAATATTGGAATATCTAAAATAATACATGATGATGAAATCAAAAAGATACAACCTTATTTACTTAATGCAAGAGTTGATACATATGACCTCGTGCAAGATAATTGTTGTCACTTTGCAATTGGATTTTGGAACGCAGTAATAGATGAAATAAAATTTGAAGTGTATACAGCACCTATTATGTTATTTAATCATCTAATAGCAGTAAAAACTCCAAAAGGATTTAAGAAGTATAAGAAAGTTAAAATGCCAAAGGATATGTTATCAAGAAGATTTAAAATTGATACAGAGGTAGTTAACGAAGATGTACTTAATGACTTATGTGATAACCAAGATAATGATAGTCATATATTAGAACTTGGTGATGAATAGCAGGATTAAAATTATATTATTTATATATATAAATTTTAATCCTGCTTTTTTATTATAAATATTATAAATTTCATTAAAAATAATCATAAAAAATTATTGACTAAAACAGGGAAGTAATGATATAATGGGCGGCACAAGATACTTGAGTTAGTATTTTTAACTCACTAATAATTTAATAACTAGTAACTAAAGAATATGTATTTTTGTAACTATCAATTTTTGTTTTTGCTTCTCATATTATTGAAGCAATGCAAATCGTTTTACTCATGTAAAGGAGAGATAACTATGAAACGAATAATTTCATTCTGCATCGCCTTAATTATGGGCGCTTCCCTTGTTGGATGCGGAGAAACAGATGGAGGCAATGTCTTAAAAGCCAAAACTGATACTTGCAACGTAAAAGTTGCAGCAGACAATTTCGACAAAAGTACTAAGATTATCATTGAAGAGAAAGATGATCATGTTGAAATTAATGCAAAAGGTTATAGTGAACTTAAAGGTGTGCGATTTGATACGCCAGCCACCATTTCCTTTGAACTTGATGAAGAAGTTTCTGAAGAAGACTTAGACAAATGGGTTGGAGTATATTATTATGGTACAAAAGAATATTACATTGAACCTGATTTTGATAAGCTTAGTGAAGGCACTTTGGAATTTGATACTTATCATTTTTCGTCGTATGGCACAAAGAAACTTACTGATGAAGAACTTGCAGATAAGTATGCAAAGCAGCTTGCAACTTATGAAGTTATGCAAGAAGAAAGAGTGAAAGAATTAACAACGCATGGAAATGTTCTTTGCGATACTGTAAATTCTATTTATGAAGAACTTGGTATTACTGATGACACATTAAGAGGAACTCTTGTTAGAGATTTTGTTGGTGAACTTAGTTCAACAGTAAATGGTCTTGATACTAGTCTTGAATCTAAAACTTTTCAAAAGAATGCTAAGATGGCAGGCTATGGCCTTAGCGGACTTGAACTTATTAATGCAGCACAAGATGGTGATGTAACATCATTTTCATCTATTGTTTCAGGTGTTATTGTTAATGAATGTTGTGATCATTGGAATGACATTGCAAAGAATTATGTTCCTGGAGCAATTGGTTCTATACCTGAAGCATTATATATTGCAATTTCTGAAGGTAATATTGGTGAAGCTTCTGAGCATGTAGCTAAAACAATTGTAAGTAATATTCCTGTTGTTAAGTACACACAAATGACTGCAGAACTTGTTGACTACGGCGTAAACATGTGGACAGATGCAGAAGTACAAATTGCTTATGATGCATATGCTGGCAAAACAACAGCAGGTGGCTATAGTGCATCTCCAGATTGGGATACATTAATGCAAGAAATGCGTGGAGTATATAGACAGCTTGTTATTAATGCAAAAAAAGAATACTGTCAGGTAAACAACATT
>JAKSVV010000087.1 GCA_024407775.1 Clostridia bacterium | reverse complement strand
AAGTGGCTGAGAGAGTTTGCGATAGCAAATTAACAGTTGAGCCATTAGTTAGATACTTCACAAAGAAGTATGCTAGATAAAAATTTGTAAATACAAAGTAACTAAGTAACATATTAATAACCGCTACTATAATGGAGGAATAATTAATGATCTTATTTAAGAAGCGATTAATAATTACTTTCGATGATAATACTCTTGATAAAGTTTTCAATTTGCTTAGAGAAAACAATATTAAGTTTACAGCAAAAATGCTTAGCGCCTGGGACATGAGTTTAACAGATTATCATGGAGTCTTTGATAAGGCATATACCGATGGTATGGATGCTCCTTATGAAAAAGATGTTAGAAATCTTACGCGTTACAGTTTTTATGTTTCTATCTTTGATTACAAGAAGGCAGCTAAACTTGTTGAAGATGCTTTTGGTATTGAAAAAAGAAAGTAGAAAGAAAAAAGTAAAAAACTAAATAATGAAAATAAAAATACTACATAGATTTTTCTATGTAGTATTTTTTATTGACATTAATATTACCTTATGATAAAAAAATATATGAAATATTGTTTTGCTTTTTCATAAAAAAGTATGGAGGGGATTTTATGGATTCGGTAAAAATTGATTCTTGTGCTATAGCAGCGTTGCTTCTTGATTTTAACAAAAAAGTTTTTAAAGAGGATTATGTATCTCTTGAAGAAATTTATGAAGTTAGAATATTCATTCAGTGCAGGCTTAATGAAGCTAATGCTAATATTGTTATACTTGATGAACTTGATGAAAGAATTTTTGAAGAAAGAAATGGCATGTGCTTTTTTGTCGGTGATAAAACAGGTAAATCAATCGATGCATATTTGTTAGGTGCTTCAGAGTTTCTATGCTTATTAGATATTATAAATGCTAATAAAAAAGATATTATTAAATGCATCTATGATTTAAGAAATGCTAAACTTGAAAAACTTGCAAAGTATATTTAATGCACAAGAAAAAATGAGACGTGATAAACGATGTTTATAACGTCTCTTTTTTATTCTTATATTTTATATTCTTATATTTTGTTCTTACATTTTTTATTCTTATATTTTTTAATTCATTCATATTTTATATTTGCTAATAATATTTTTTATATTATAATTTTTTTATATTATAATTTTTTTATAACAAAAATTATTATAACACAAATTTTAAGGAGAGAAAAATAATTATGGATAATGAAATTTTAAATGAAGTCATAGAAGAATTTAAAGCATTAACTATGATACCAAGAAAAAGTCATAATGAAAAAGCAGTATCAGATTATTTAGTAAAAAGATTTGAAGAATTAAATTATGATGTTTATCGTGATGATGTTAATAATGTCGTTGCAGAAAAGAAAGTTAACGATGATCCATTTATTATCCTTCAAGGTCACATGGATATGGTTTGTACTTATGAAGATGGTTTAAACTTTAATCCTCTTACTGATCACATTGAAGCAGTAATAGAAGGTAATGATATGCATGCTAAAGGAACAACACTAGGAGCAGATGATGGCATAGGAGTATGTATGGCTTTAGTTCTTTCTAAACACATAGATAAAAATATTAGAATTATTTGTACTGTTGATGAAGAAGATGGTATGACAGGAGCAATTGCTCTTGATGATAAATATCTTGATGGTAAATATTTAATTAACATTGACTGGGAAGAAGCAGATAGTATTTGTAATTCATCAGCAGGTGGTATGAATGTTAATTGCACTAAAGTAATATCTAATGAAGAAAAAATTTCTGATACATCAAATTACTCATTATTAAATATTACATTAAAAGATTTAGAAGGTGGACACTCTGGTTGTGACATTGATAAAAATAGAACTAATGCAATAAGAGTTGCTAGCTTATTTATTAATAAATTATTTGATAATAATATAGAAGTAAATTTAAAAAACATTGATGGTGGTTTTGCATCTAATGCAATAGCCTCAAAGTGTATAGCAAATATTTTAGTAAGTAATAATGATGAAGAAAAAATAATAGAATTATTTAATGAGTTTAAAAATAATTATCCTGATAAAGATAAATTTAATATATCTAAAGTAGATATGTTTGATAATGAATTAGAAAAAGATGAACTAGATAACATTGAATATATTAAAACAATAAGTAAAAAAGAAACAAAAGAAATAGTATCATTTATTTCAAACATCATTGATGGTGTATATACAAATGAACCAAATTATAATATAGTAGAATCATCATCTAACATTGGAGTAATAGAAACTAACTTAAATGATAATGACCAAATAGAAGTAGTAACTAAATCACTACTTAGAAGTTGTAATGATAGTAAATTAGATGAAATATTTGATAACTATAAAAAGAATGCAGATATTAATGGATTTACATATGATGTACCAAGTCATAATCCATCATGGCCAATTAAAGAAGGTACATTAGCTAAAAGACTAATAAAAGCATATAAAGAAATAAATAATGATGAAATAAAACTAGTACAAGTTCATGCTGGACTTGAATGCAGTTATTTCAGCAAGAAAAATAGAGATCTAGAAATGATATCAGTAGGTCCTACAATCATAGGAGCACATACACCTAAAGAAACATTAAAACTAGATACAATCATGCCAATCTATAATATGTTATGTAAAGTAATAAATGAAGGCAAAAAATAGTTAAAATAACCTAAAAATGCCCTAAATATCAATGCTTTTTAGTTTACATAACGCTGCTTATAAAAATATTTTCCCTAGTATTTATGAGGCTTTGAATATGATTTGGAAATGTTTTACATTTACAAATAAAAATATAAATGCTATTATATTAATCACATGGAGGGTAAATAAACAGGAAAGCGGTGATAATATGCAAATTGGTAATGATATTGGTAAGGTAAAAAAAGACATCGAAGAACTTGTAGGCCAACATGTAGTAATTAGATGTAATAGTGGAAAGAGAAGAACTACTGTAAGCAAAGGAATGTTAGAAAGTGCTTATCCATCTGTATTCGTATTTAAGAATGCAGACACTATGACAAATACATCATTTAGTTACACAGACTTAATTCAAAACAGAGTTGAATTTTTAGCTAAAGGCGAAAAGGCAACAAGTGACTTTATAATTGAAGACTAGAATTTGAAATAAAAAATCCCTTGAGTGAGGGATTTTTTTATGCCCAAATTTCATGTTTAAATATAAATTTTATTGAAAAGTGTATATTTTTGCCTCAAATTTTTATTGAAAAGTGTATATTTTTGCCTCAAATTTTTATTGAAAAGTGTATATTTTGGGGGTCAAAATCCATTGAAAAGTGTATATTTTTATGGTTCAATATATATGAAAAGTGTATTTAGAGAGGTATATATAATGTTAATAAGAAAAGAAGAAGAAAAAGATTATTTTATTGTTGAAAATTTAACTCGTGAAGCATTTTGGAATGTATATCATCCTGGAGCTACAGAACATTTAGTTCTACATAATGCTAGAAGTAAAGATGATTTTATAAAAGACTTAGATTTAGTTTTAGTAGATGATGAAGATAATGATAAGATTATTGGCCATATTATGTATACGATAAGTAAGATTAAATGTGATGATGGAACAGAAGAAAAAGTACTATGCTTTGGTCCAGTATCCATTGATCCTAATTATCAACATAAAGGTTATGGTTCATTACTAATTAATCATTCTTATGAAATTGCTAGTAAGTTAAATTACCCATGCATAGTAATAGAAGGAAATATAAACTTCTATAAGCATGTTGGTTTTACTTATGCAAGAGATTATAATGTCTTTTATGATGGTATGGATAGAGATCTTGATCAAAGCTTTTTGCTTATTAAAGTATTTGATGAAGAAAAAATGAATGACATAAAAAATAAAAAAGGAACATTCTTTGATTCGGATATATATTTCGATGTAGATGACATAGACGAGTTTGATAAAAAGTTCCCTCATAAAGTTAAAGAAAAAAGAGAAGGACAATTAGATTAATTTTTTAAAAATAAAAAAACAAAATTAAAAAACAATTATAATAATCATAAAGTGCATATATTTATATATGCACTTTTTCTTTGGTTGAAAAGAATTATTTTTCCTTTATAATATTTATTAAATAAATTTAAAAAATTTTTTTAAAAATAAATATGTTGGGGGAGAAATGTTACATACACAAATCAAAAAAATAATAAAAAGTTTAATGCTATCACTAATATTTTTATTTAGCATAACAAGTATAACTTATGCCGAAGGAAATTATTATAATAAAGATGTTAAGGTTGAAGGTGGTAGTTACGGAAGTATTGTTAGCAGTGAATATGAAAATCTTACTTTAGAATTTGATTATAAATGGATAACTGAAAATACTAACACTGTATATAATAATAAACTAGCTAGAGCAGCTATACTTCTAGCATCCAATGCATATAGTGATGTTTATGTAACTACAAGCGATACTCCAGACGCTAGTGATAAAAAATCAGCATTGCGTGAACTTGGCATAGATGATGCTGATATAATTTATGAATTATATAATGAAGATAACTATGATATTAATACAGAAGATAAAGGACTAGATATTAATGACATAGCAGGAATAACTATGGGTTATAAATTAATAACTATAGGAGATAATACATATAATGTTTTTATTTTTGTTCCTGATAGTACAGAAGGTTTAGCTGAATGGGAAAGTAATTTTGATATAGGTGCAGGTGATGGTAAAGACACTGATGACTATACAATTTTAACAGGAAAACATCCTGATTGGAAAAATCATTACAACCATAAAGGTTTTGATGTAACAGCTACAAGAGAAAAAAGAATAATAGATAAATTTATTAATGATAAAAATAATCCATCTTACCCAACTTCAATATTAGTTTGTGGCCACTCAAGGGGTGGTGCAGTTTCAAATATCTTAAGTAAATTATTAGTTGATGAAAATAAATATAAAGTTTATGCTTATACATTTGGTACACCAAACACTGTTGAAGTAAATAATAAAAATAATATAAAAATAGAAGATTATAAACAAATATTTAATCACGTAAATAAAGATGACTTTGTTACTAACATGCCAAGCGATGTTTGGGGATTTAATAAATATGGTATAACTTTATCAATGAAAGTAAGTAATTATGATGAAGTAAAATTACTTTATGATGCATTAGTTAGTAAAGATAGCGAAGTGGTAGATGCATCAAATATTCCAAGTACATATGCAGCACCAAACATTGAAACAACATGGGATGGCAATACAAAAAATATTGGAGTAAAAGAAACTATTTCAAATATAGCAACAAAAAGAGATGATTTTTATAAATTGCAAACAAGAACTATAACTTACTCTGGTGATGCTGATACAAAAAATAATTTAATTAATCATAGAAAAGGTGCTAATGATACTATACTTGATGATTTGGATGTTGTAAAAACTTCTGCGGGTGTTAAAGTTCCTTATAATGGTCTTTATGCTTATGAAGTGATAGAAGATGGTATAATGGAACATTATAGACAAGCAATATTATTAAGAGGTATGGCATGCATCTTAGCAAAAAGAAGTGATATATTTTCATGTGGATTTATGTTACTTGGACTTGAATACATTGAAGATACTCATTCGAAATTTATGGGTGATGAAAATGAAACTAATACATTAATAACATTCTCAAAAGAAAACCCATCAAAAAAATTTAATGATTTTTTAGAGCAAATATTAAATAATGCAAATACTTTAGGAGTTCCACATACAACAGCATCATATTATGCTATGACAACTCTTAGAGATATAAATGATATGAAAATAAATTATAATGATTCATATAATTATACTGGCGAAGAAATAAAACCAGTTGTTAATGTTAATGATATTATTTCATGGGAACAACATGATGATTATGAAATAACATATAGTAATAACATTGAAATAGGAACAGGATTAATTAGTATTAATAGTTTGATGGATCAATTTAATTTATCGAATGATAATAGTGCATTATTAGTTAAAAAGAATTTACAAGAAGATACAAAAACTTTTATTAATAATTTAGATTATAAACTTATAGGAAATAGACTAGATAACTTTTATATAGAAATACCTTATGGTAGCAGTAATAAGAGTAGTAAAAAAACTTATAAGGTAACTAATGATAGCGATAAAAATAAAGGTGATGTAGTATTTAATTCTTCTAAGGTTAAAAAAGGAACACTAGTAAAAGTAACAGTAAAACCTAAAGAAGGATATGAAGTAAAAGGAATAATTATAACAGATGAGAATGGTAATAAAATATCAAACAAATTTGTAGGTGATAATAATTATGAATTTGAAATGCCAAGTAAAAATGTAAATATAGAA
>JAKSVV010000086.1 GCA_024407775.1 Clostridia bacterium | reverse complement strand
GGAAGATACCATCTTCAAATCCCATTAGGAATACTGTATCAAATTCTTCACCTTTAGTTACATTGATTGTCATTAATTTTACTCTATCTTCTTCATCGTCATATTCTGTATCTTCTGTAAGAACGATATCTTCTAAGAATTTTTCTAGTGTAGGTTCACTAGCTGTTTCTTCGAAGTATTCAGCTCTCTTAATAAGTTCATAAATATATCCGATTCTGTTTCTAGCATCTTGTGTTTGTTCTTCTTCAAGTTCTTTAATGTAATTTGTTCTTTCAACTAATGTTCTTACGATATCACTGATTGGATGTGTATTCATCATTTCTTTTAATTCTTCAATGATTAAAGTAAATCTTTCAATCTTATATGTGTATCTTGAGATATCATTGTATTGTGAACAATCACGTAAAGCTTGATATAAATATAATTTATGTTTCTTAGCACAATCATCAATCTTATCAATTGTTGTGTTACCAATGTTTCTCTTAGGAACATTAATTACTCTTCTAATTGATAATTCATCTTTATCATTTAATAGTACTTTTAAGTAAGCAACTATATCTTTAATTTCTTTTCTTTCATAGAATTTCATTCCACCATAAACTTTGTATGGAATATTTTCTTTTTGTAAATGTTCTTCGATAACTCTTGCTTGCATATTTGATCTATATAAAATTGCAAAATCACTATATGCTTTATCTTCTGTAATTTGTTTTTGACTAATTAAGTTTGCAATATAACTTGCTTCATCATTTTCATCATAAGCAAAGTATAATACTGCTTTATCACCTTCAACATTTTTTGTAGTAATGTTTTTAGCAACTCTTGATTGGTTATTACTAATTACATTGTTAGCAATGTTAACAAGATTTTCTGTTGATCTGAAGTTTTCATCAAGCATAATTACATCTGCTTTTTTGAATTCTTTTTTAAAGTTTTCAATGTAACTTGCATCAGCTCCATATGCTTTAAAAATTCCTTCATCATCATTTCCTACTGCAAATAAATTTTTAGATTTATCTACAAGTTGTTTTAATAATTTATGTTCAATAGTTGTAACATCTTGATATTCATCAACTAAAACATGTTCAAAATCTTTTTGATATTTCTTTAATACTTTTGGACATACATCAAATAACATTACTGTTTTAAAGATAATGTCATCATAATCTAAAGCGTTATTTTTGAATAATGTTTCTTCATATAATGCATAACATTTAGCAATCTTTTTAGTATTGTTATCTTGTGCCATATCATGTGCATCATCAACTAGTACGTAATTATTTTTCATATCTGAAATATAATCAATGATAGTTTTTGGTGCGATTTTTTGTTCATTTATATTTAATGCAGCCATACATTCTTTGACTGTTTTCTTTTTGTCTTCATAATCATATAATGTGAAGTTAGAAGTAAATCCAATTTCTTCAATGTTTTCTCTTAAGATACTAACACAAAGTTGGTTTGCTGTCATAATGTTAACATTGTCAGCTTTCTTAATTCCAAGTTCACGTACATTTTCTCTAACTTTAGATGCTTCTTTATTTGTTAAAGTGATTGTTAAAATATTTTCAGGATTAATTCCTCCATCTTTAACTAAGTAAGCAATTCTATTTTCAAGTGTACAAGTTTTACCACAACCTGCTCCACCAAGTACAAGTACTGGTCCATCAGAATGCTTAACAGCTTCTTTTTGACTCTTGTTTAATGTTTTTAATAGTGACATACTTTTCATTTCCTTCCTATATAATAGATTTACATTGTTACTATAAATATAGTACCAAAGTTTCAACTAAAATACAAGTAAAAAATGCATGTATCTTTTGGTTAAATTGGCAATACTTTGCAATGTTTACCATATCCATAACATAAGTTCCAATAAGTGTAAAAACACTCATTTATGTAAACCAAAATTACCATATTTTAGTTTACATTTGGGGGTTATTCTGCATAAAAAATGAAAATTTTTTTAAAAAATTTTCTAAAATTATACTAACTTTTTTTGAAATTGTAAAATGATAAACTTTTATGTAATTTTATGGTTAAAAATTCGCCTATTTTTATCCATTTTTGATGTAATATTTCCTGCTATTTTTGACTAGTTTTTCATATAATTTTTAAACTTCCTTCTATTATATATACATCTATTTTATTATCTAAATTTTATACTAAAAAAAGATCTACAGAGTAGATCTTTTTGGTTATATTAATTTATTTTTATCTTGGTATTTGTGGCATACCAGGCATAACTGGCATTCCTCCAGGCATCATAGTTGGCATACCATTATAACCAGGCATAGGTACTTGTTGTTGCATTGGTTGCTCTGCTGGTTGTGCTGGTTGTTGTACTTGTGGTTGTACTGGTTGCTGCATTACTGGTTGCTCTACTGGTGTTACTGGAACACTTTGAGGTACAACTTGTGGCGCAACAGGTACGCTTTGAGGTACTTGCATTGGTTGTGGTTGTTGCTCTACTGGTTGCTCTACTACTTGTGGTTGGGGTGCCGGTTGTGGTTGTTCTACAACTTGTGGTTGTGCCTCAACTGGTTGTTGTACTGGTTGCTCTAATATTTGTGGTGTAGGAGCAACATATGTTTGTACATTTTGTTGCGGAATAAAGTTTTGTGCGATATTTTGATTTTGTACTGAACTTACTATTTCAGTACCTTGTCCAACTAAATCACTATATTTTGTTACTCTATTTCTTCCTGTTTCTTTTGAGTTATACATAGCTTGGTCAGCTTTTTCTATAAGTCCTTGAATTGAATGATCATATGTTGGGAATTCTGTTACACCCATAGATACTGTAACTTGTGTTACTTCATTCTTATCTGTTTTTATTTGTAACTGACTTATTCCCATTCTTAATCTATCTAGATATTCATATGCTTCATTTATTCCAAGTTCTTTAAAGTATATTACAAATTCTTCTCCACCATATCTATAAATTGTATCATTAGCTCTTAATTCTTTTTCTACATAATGGCTTACTTCTTTTAATACTTTATCACCATGTAGGTGTCCATATGTATCATTAAAGTTTTTAAAGTGGTCTATATCAAACAATGCTACTGAGAATTTTCTTCCGAACTTTTCTCCTTCTTCTATAGCATTTGCTAAATGACTAGACATATAATGACGGTTATATATTCCTGTTAAACCATCCTTATTTGCTGCATCTACAATTTGTCTAAAATATATTAAATTTTGCAAAACTAAGGAAATGTTTTCTACTACTAATTCAAAGAATTCAACTTCATCTTGTGTTAATGTTACAGATGTATTTTCTATTAAGATTGATCCTATTAATCCATTATTACATAATGGACTAAACATCATATATCTTATTCCTCTTTCCCAACCTGTATCATAATTCATAGGTTGTTCACTCTTTAATACATATGCATCTGTTTCATTACCTAAACATTTTTCTTTATATATAAGTTCAGCAAAATTTTCTATTCTATCTATCATTTCAATAGGTACATTAGTTCCTGCTACTTTAAATTTTTCGCCTTGATATATAAACAATGTACAATATTGAATACTATAATTCTTACAGATAATTTGAATGATCTTGTTACTTGCAGTAATAAGATCATTAGTTTCGTAACTAACTTTTATGATATCTTGTAAGACTCTATTTTCTTTTAGATAGTTTATTTCTAGTACTTCTGTTGAGTTTTTATTTATTTCTTGTTTCTTACTACCAAATAACATACTAATCACCTTTCTAAAAAAATTATCCTAATACATATATCGTATTATAAAATATAAAAATTATAAGTAAATACGTATTATTTATAATTTATTTGACATAGTAATTTGTTCATTTATAATCTTATTTAGACTAAAAAAATAGAGGTATTTATGAAAGATTTTAAAAAGAAATTTTCTAAAGAAAATTTAAAAAATAAATTTGTTAAAATGATTAATTCAAATTCAATATATTATGTAATAACATTTATTGTTTGCATAGTTATAGTTATTTGCACATTATTTAAATCAGGAAAAAGTTCTAATGCAGATATTAAAATTAATTTATTATTTGATGCATATTTTAATGAAGTAACAGAAGAAAATATTTCTGATGATATAAGTTCTTTTCCTATCATTAGTTTTAGTGATGGAAAAGATAAAGCAATAGTTATGTATTCGATAAAAGATACATTTACTGAATCTAAAAATACATTAATAGATAATGTACTTGATTACATTGAAGATAAAAATTATAAAACTAAATATATGAAATTAGATATTGCTCATGATATTGAAAGCATTGCATTATCTGATTTAAAATTAGAAATAGCTAACGAAAAAAATTATTCATACAATAAAGGTTTAATACTTGATGATAATTTAAGAAGTGTTGTCTTACTTCCTGCTGAACTAGATTTTAATAGAATATATGATTATAAAACTGAAGATGGTAATGTATTTTCATTCACAAATTTAAATACATATTTAAAATATAGAAAAGAAGAAGAATTCGCATATTTGCCATCAGTAGTAAAAACCTTTGAAACAACAGGTTATTTCTTAGATGAAAATAATAATGTTATTAAAATGGCTGATGATGAAATTAATTATTATAATAGAAAAATATTAGATAATAAAAAAGAAAATGAAGAAGCTATAGAAAAAGTTACAAACTATTTATATAGTAAAATTAAAAGTAATGGTACATTTAATTATTATGAAGATGTAACAAATGGTGACGCTGTTTATGATACATATAATGTATTACGTCACGCAGGATCAGCATTCGTACTAATGAGAAACTATGACTTAATAAATGATAAAGATAAAACTAAAAAAGCAAAATTAAAAAAATTATTAAACTTCATAGATGATCAAACATTAGATAACATTGGTGTTACTTATGTAGTATCAGATGATGTAATTAATACTGGAGCAAATGCTCTAGCAGCACTAGCATACATTGATTATTGTAAGAACGTTGAAGATACAGATGTAATAAGATTAAAAATAATTAAATTACTTGATGGTATTACAAATCAAATAAACGAAGATGGAAGTTTAAATCATAAACTAAGAACAGATTTTAGTGTATATAAAACTTTCTCATCAGAATATTATGATGGTGAAGCAATCTTTGCATTATTTAAAGGTTATGAATTATTAGATGAACATATGTACTTAGATAAAGCATTTGGATTATTAGATTATTATATATCATCATATGGAGTAACAGATTCAAATCACTGGATAGGATACGCACTAGATTATGCAACAAGATATAGTGATGACGTAAAATATTATGATTATCTAAAAGATATATTAGATAATAAATATAAAAGTTATACAAAAAGAAATTACACTAATTATTCATCATATGAATTTTTAAGTAATGTCGATAAAGTATATGATAGAATGATAGAAAAAAATATTAACTCAAAATTAAAATCATTTAATTATGATAAATATAAAAATGATATGATAAGAATTTCAAATTACTATATGGGATGCATAGCTAACCCAGAAATAAGTATGTACTTAAGTAATCAAAAAGATTTTAGTAATGCATTTTTCTTAAGACATAAAGGATTAAAAGTTAGAGTTGATGAAATTCAGCATTCACTTATGGCAATGAGTAATTATCAAGATTACGAATATTAAAAAATTAATTAATTAGAAATTTGAACAAATAATTATAAATTTACCTTTTTAATAAGCTCAAAAATATTTGAGCTTATTTTTTATTGATTAAATTATACTTCTATGATATATTAAAGAAACAAAAAAGTTGTGCAGCATATTGCATATTAATGTTTGGAGATGATTAAAATGAAAAACATTGTACTAATTGGAATGCCTGGAGCAGGTAAATCAACACTAGGTGTACTCCTTGCAAAAGCTTTAGGTATGGACTTTCTCGATACTGATGTTCTAATTCAAAATTTAACTAAAAGAAAACTATCTGATATTATTAAATATGATGGCATAGAAATTTTTACAATAATTGAAAATGAATTTTTGTATGACATTGAAACAGAAGGCACTGTTATCTCAACAGGTGGTAGCGCAGTTTATTGTGAAGAAGGAATGGAAAGTTTAAAAGAAAACGGCATAGTTGTTTATATTAAACTTCCATACAAAGAAATCGAAAAAAGAATATCTGATATTAAAACAAGAGGAATAGCAATGAGTGATGATGAAACATTACTTGATGTATACAACAAACGTATTCCACTTTATGAAAAATATGCAGATATAATTTTTGAAGCAGAAGGAAAGAACATAGAACAATCAGTAAAAGAAATTTGTGAATTATTAAAAAATGAGTTAGCGTAAGCTAACTCATTTTTTTGATTTAAAATTTTAATTTTATTTTTTAAATTTTTTATTTTAAATTTTAATTTTATTTTTCACTAGTCATTCCATAAAAAATATATTGCTGCACTATACCAGCATACTCACCATATTTTTTCATACCATAATTTTCGATGTCTATTCTAGTATAAGATTTTCCTTTATTAATAGATGTTTTAAGATCATTATTAATCATATATTTTTCAATCCATGTATCAACAGGGAATGCTTCAAATTTATTAAGAGCA
>JAKSVV010000085.1 GCA_024407775.1 Clostridia bacterium | reverse complement strand
TGAACTAGATATACCTCTGTTTAGAGGATAGGTGAAATTTTCAGTTTGTAGGGATAATTTTTAAATCCCAGTTTGTTAATTAAATTTTTTCTACCAATAAAAATAAAAATAGAATCATAAAGGTACTACAAATAAGTAGTGCCTTTTTTGATGTCTTAAATCTAATTTTAGGAATATCACTTAACCTAACATTCTTATTGACATTTATGCTAATCCATTATAAAATCCTATATAAGATTTGGCGCACTATACGCTACTTTCTAATTTAATATTTTTTGCTTATTTTATATTTATATTTTGTTTTAATTTAATGAATGAATGTATGATTTGGATGACTTAAAACTTGTAACTATTAACTTATTATTTTAAACATCATGTATATAGTTTATGGAGGATTAATCATATGAATTTATTATTCCCTTATGGAAAAGATAATGTTTGGGAGCTTGATAGTGATACATATCAGCATCTTGCTCTTAACGAAATAGTAGACATGATTGCACTTACTAAGGAAGAAAAAGATATCACAAAAAAGATATTTACAAAGATGCCACTTGATACTAAGACTATTAATTATAGATTAGATATCATAAGAGACTTAATAAGCTGCAGAGAATTTTGTGACGAACTAAAAACCATCTTAGTAAAAATTGATGTGCTTAATGAGTACAATATGCACAATCATTTTCACATTGAAAAAAGACCTAGTCTTTGGGATCTCATTGATTTCATGACAGAGATGGATATCTACGTTGAAGTTGTCGAAGCATTAAATTCATTATTTACAAAATACCCTATGGAGTCCGAAGGACTAAGGGAGATAGCAAATCTTTTAAAAGAAGTAATTAATACTGATCAAATAAGTGAACTTAAAGAGGTTGTTAAAAATCTTAAAGCTGATACTACAACAGTTAAAAGTGTTACACTTGCTGTTAACTTAACACCGGAATTATTCCCTGAAGAAGTACAAGTATTATCATACAACAAAGTACCTTTTAAGAGTAAGTACGTTAAGGATGTTTGGGCTCTTTCAATTCAAAGTGCATCAAGAGTATCCTATAGAGTACAAACTCCTTTTATGAAAGGTGTATGTGATGATCTTGAAAAACATTTGGGTAGATCACTTCATGAATATAAGAGTGAACTTAAAAAGTACGTTAACTTTAAAGGTTACTTCTTACTTGATATTTGTAATGATCTAAAATATTATCTTCTTTGTGCTAGATGTGCTCATCATCTTATAGATTCTGGTTATGAAATATGTTATCCAAAAATAGATAGCACACTTAACCATATTGAAATTAAAGATGTATATAACATAAGACTAGCTAACAAAAAAATTGATGCTAAGGATATTGTTAAGAATGATTTTAGTTTTACACCTAGTGAAAGAATATTTATCCTAACAGGACCTAATAGAGGAGGTAAAACTATCTTAACACAAAGTGTAGGTATTAATGCATTCTTAGCATCCCAAGGTTTATTTGTTTGTGCTAAAAGTTATGAAGGTTTTAATTTCACAAAGATCTTAACACACTTCCCAGCGGATGAAAATGAAACATTAGATCTAGGAAGACTTGGTGAGGAAGCAATAAGAGTACAAAAGATAGCAGAGGTAGCTGATGATAAAACATTAGTACTTCTTAATGAAACTTATTCATCAACAAGTGCTGTTGACGGATTATATCTAGCAAGAGATCTTGTTCATGTCTTAAAGGATAATAATGTTCCAACAATTTTTAACACACATATTCATGAACTAGCAAGAGGAGTTAGTGATATGAATAAGTGGGATGGAGCAGACATAGTTAGCATCACCATGGAAATGGTTAATAATGAAAACACATATAGAGTGTTAAGAAAAGAACCAGATTCAAGTTCATTTGCTCATAACATTGCACTTAAATATGGTGTTACTTATGAACAGATGAAAAAGTAATAAGCAAAAAAAGAAAAAAAGAATAAAGAGAAATAACGAGCATTAGTTATCTAATGCTCGTTATTTTTTTGATTAAAAAATATGGTATAAAAAATAGTGAGATAGAAAAAATGAAAGATGCATTTAGATTATGTTTAGACTAAACGGAAATTCAAATTAAAATTAATGATTTTCGGAATTTTGTATATTTCTTATTGATTTATACTCCAGTTTTGTGATATAATGCATTTTAATAAATGTAACAATTATTAATTTGTGATATAGTAAATCATATTAAGGAGGGTATAAACCTTATGAAGAAATTTTTAATTAAAACTGCTAAGATATTGGGTCTTGCAATAGTTAGTGCATTAATCTGTTTATTTTTAATATTTAGATTTTTCTTTCCTGAATTTATGCCAGGATCTCATGGCCATGTAGGCAAGTTTACAAAGGAAGATCTTGATGCAATATGCGGAGTAGAACTTAGACAGGATGACCGTGATTATTGTGGTATTGAATATATGAGATACTGGAATAATAGAAATGTTCCTACTGAGTTTGATGGCTTAGACTTCTATGTATTCGATAGTAACTTTAAAGCTAAAAGAGCATATAACAAAATGAAGAAAAATGGCTTTAGCGATATTAAAGAAGAAGGTAAGGATTATGTAATAGGTACAGAAGCAGGAACAATGGATGCTGTATGTGTAAATTATATTTACATTCATAATAACCTAATCATAAGAACTACTGTAGAGTGTTATAGTGAGTGGGCAGTTGATCCAGATGATCCAAATCCACCACAGCCATATTTCAAAGACAGTAAAGCAGTTGATAGCTTAGTTAGAAATAACTTTTAAAAAAACAAAAATTAAAAATTAAAAAAGAAACATAAAAAACACTTCACAATTTTGTGAAGTGTTTTTTACTTATTTTTTTACATTAGTATTTTTTTTATCATTTCTTTTTTTGTTTTTATTTTCATTTTTATTTTTATTAAAAATTTTCTCCGCAAAAAAATCTATGATTCCATTAAATATCTCACCAATTAATTCAATAATGATTTCCATGTTGCACCTCTTTTAGTAACTACATAATTAATTCATCAATTTTATATATGTTAATTATATATTAGAACATATATAGTGTCAAATGAATCATATATATTGTATTGACTAAGGCTGCTACTTGATGATATAATCGGCCTTGAGTTAAGTAAATAGTTTGTGGTTAGTAAACCATATGGAGGGTAAAAATGTATAATGAGGACAAACCTAAAATTAGTCAGTATGTCTTTGAAGACGCAAACCTATATCTTAAGCACTTAAAACTTAAAAAAGAAAATTATGAATTTGTTCCTTCCACTGAGACGGATGAAGCAGTATGTAACTTTCTGAGTGCTGAATATAGTAAACTTCCTGATGACATAGCACCTGATTGCTATGCATGGCTTAGAGTACAAAGACCTATGGAAACTCTTATCTATAAGAAAGAGCAATCATATCAGGTTAACTTTATGGCTGAGGATATCATGTGGCTGTTTTATAAGAACAAAGCACGTGAATGGCTTGAATCTGATTACAGAACTAATTTGCCAAGAGTAATTAATACTCATACATCAAAGGGTGTAAAACTCCCGGTATTTAAGCTTGCTGTTCCTATTTTAGGAGTAACATTCTATGCTAGATGTAATCTCTATGACTGGGTAATATCAGTAGATAGCAATAACAGTATCGATGCTAATTTTCATCACTTGTTTAAAGAAGATACTCGCGCTTTATATACCCAAGGCATGAAAGAAGAGTATGTATTTGGACCTTATAGTAAAGATCATAAGCAGTTTACTGTTGAGTTAAGAAACTACTATCAGGTATATACATTCTTTTATATCATAGCTGATTACCTCTATGAATTATACGATTTATAAATTTCATAACAAAAAGAAAAAGCAGACAATTGTCTGCTTTTTTTCTTTTTGTTTTTTATTTTTAATTTTAAATTATTAGATTGTTTTTTATTAATATAGATTCTTCATAAAGATTAATGCAATCTGTGTGGCCTTACCTGAAGGACCCATTCTTGTAGGAATTGCTCCTAATAACTCATAACCTGCTGAAACATTACTTAATAAAGCAGATTCATAACCAGAGAAAGTAGCTTCGCCTGCCTTCTTGTTATCAGCTAAGATGTACTCAATCTTGTATTCAAACTTGCTGCAATCAGCTTCCTTAAATATCAAATCATAGGTAAGAACCTTTCCTGATGGTCCGATAACTGATGGAATGAATGCACAAAATACTAAGCCTTCTTTAGCCTGCTCATCAATAATAAGTGCTAAGTCTTCAAATGTAGCACAACCAGATTTTTTATTTTCAAGGTTTGCTATACTAACAGTATAATCTTTATTCATTAATAATTTCCTCCATGATCATAAGATCATATGCATTGTTTATATGTTACTTAAATTATTTCTAGTATTTAGTTTTCAAAAAAAGTTATTAATTATTTGTTATTAGTTATTAGTTTCTATTTCCTCCATTTAGTACAATTTTTATCTCCTTTAGCTAATATAATATTTGCTAATTTAAGATATAGTGATTTGTAAACTACATATAATAAGTATTATATCAAAAAGTTAGGTTTTAATCAATAGAAAACGAGTAAATTATTGACATTTTTTACCAGTGATGATATAATGCCATTAACTTTTTGTGCTAGCAATTATCTAGCATTAGTTATTGTTATATAAACGTTAATATTTAATATTAATTGCATATTCTTATGGGAGGACTAGAAATGATTTCAGAAACAGAGGCAAAGGCCAAAGTTGATACTGTAACAGGCGAAAAGAAACTAGATGGTTTAAAGGAGCTAAAAAGAGCTATCGATTTCTTTAGCGCTGATTGTGAAAGCAGACAGGAAGATTTTTTTAAATATGATTTAAAATCATATGAAGAGTATTTGTTTATCGAAAGCATGGGTTATGTTATAAGACCTAAGCAAACTGAGTCATCGTTTAATAAACGTGAGAGAAAAGATTATACTATTTATATTAGGTTTTAAAAAATACGTTTAAAAAAAACTTTCCCTTATGATTTATTTATGTAACTATTAATTGCTGTTTTTTTGATTATGAGGAGGATTAAAAATGATTTCAGCAGAAGATGCAAGGAAGAAAGTAGACAAAGTTATTGAGGAGAAGAGAGTACTTGTTATTAAGGATCTTGAAGACAGGGTTGAAAGACTCGTCGAAGAGTGTGCTAAAAGAGGTTTTTACAGCTTCGAACTTAACTTGAAATCATATGATGAGTATAAATATCTTAAAGAACATGGATATTCATTGGAGCCAGAAAAAAATAATATAAATTTCACTGGTCAGAGTTATATAATTCTTTTCTAAGTTAAGGCAGCTTACAAATAAAACATTAACGTTTTAATAGTAACCAAAAAGACACTACTATATAGTAGTGTCTTTTTTAGTATTATTTGATTCTTCACTTATTGATAAACAAAATAATAATTAAAATGAAAAATATATATTGACTAAAAATATAAATAGGATTATTATGTAACTTATAGGTTACATAATAAGGAGGTAATTATTATGAAAAAAATAAGCAATGATAGAAAAATATATAATGGAGAAAATTATCCTAAAAAGAGAACCAAAAAAGTAATAGAAGTTGAAGAAATATTATTTAATGGTGAAGTATTATACTGTATTTCAAATAAGCTAAAAGAATATCGTAGCAAATATAATATGACTCAACAAGATCTTGCAGATAAGATAGGTGTAAATAGAGTTATGATCTCAAAATTAGAAAAAGGAGATTATAATCCTAGTTTTAAAGAACTTGTAAAGATATCATATAAATTAACTAACTCTAGTGATTTGTTTTTTGATATTATCACTAATATAGTTATGGAATTATCCAATGATTATGGATATTACTATGATGCTATGCTACAAAATGAAGAAGAACCAATTTTAAAACTTGCTGAACCTAAAAATGAGAGTCAAGTTTATAAAAAATAAAAACAAACAAGAACATGTATTTATATAAAAAAAGTAATAAGGAATAATATATCACTTTATGATATATTATTCCTTATTTTATTCACACGTTGATAATAAAAATCAAATTGAAATAAGTAATAAGATAGATAAATTATTTATGGAGGTTATGAATAGCAATGAATAAAATATGTAATGATAAAAATAATAATGATAATAAAAATATATCTATACCTTCATGGTATACAAATAGTTTTAATAAAGATAATGATATCTTACTTAAAGATTATTTAGATATATATCTTGATAAAGTAAAATTAATTAGAAGTGAGAGTACTTATAAAAATTATAACAACTATATAAATAGATATATAAAAAAATATATAGGTGATATTTATCTTAAAGATTTATCGCCTTATGATATCGATAAGATGTATACTATTTTAAAATCTAAAATAATTATAATGCCTAATTCTAAACTTAAAAATAATAAGTTATCAAGTGAATATATATACTGCATTAACTCTTGTTTAAAATCAGCTTTAACTGATGCTAAGAAAAATTTACTTATAACTATTAATCCTTGTGATTACAGTGACATACTCCCTCCACCTAAAGACTTCGTCTTTCGAGGTGGGAGCTTCTTGTT
>JAKSVV010000084.1 GCA_024407775.1 Clostridia bacterium | reverse complement strand
ACGCTGAAGCTAGCATGAACCCCACGTCGAACGTGGGGTATTCGTTACACAAAAATAGAAGGGACAAAAGTCCCTTCTATTCTTATTTACAAGCTATTATTTTAAAATAAAGTATTGGAAACTGAAATTTTTCCTTCATTATATATATACTATAAATTAATATTATCTAAGTCATCTGAACTAATTACCTTTATACCATTTTCAAGTAATAACTTAGTTGTTACACCATCCCCTGCTATCTTTGTTCCAGAGAATGTTCCATCGTATATTTCACCGCACCCGCAAGATGGGCTTCTTGATTTTAGTATTGCAGTATCAGCTCCGCACATCTTTGCTATCTTTAGTGTTTCTATAGCTCCTTTATTATACTCATTTGTTACATCTATGCCTTTATCTGTTACAACTTTATCTCCTTGCTGCTCACTTGGATCACGTGGAGTTTTAAGACCTCCAAGTTGTTCAGGGCATACTAGCACTGCTTTGCCTTCTTTTACTAGTTTTTCTATCTTTTCATTAAAATTGTTTCCTCCAGAGTATTTGCAATCAACACCTGCAAGACATGCACTTACTATATACATCTTTGCCTCGTATAATCAATTTATAGAAAATTTAATCTATAAATTGATTAAATCCTTTCTTTAATATTTTGTGTATTGTACATACGCGATGTATAATACATATAATACACTGTGGATTTGTTTCTATTATTTTACGGCCATTTCATGGACTGGTTTAAGGAGACTCAAACCACAGATTTCTATTTAAATTGTTAATTAGTTAGTTAACACGTTTTTAAAATGATGTTTTATTAATCTACGAGATTACAAGATAGCAATCCAAGTGGTCAAACTTTCAGTGTATTAAAAACTAATTTAGGAGGTGATTATATTTGATTATTAATGTCGGAATCGACATATCAAAGTATAAACACGATTATTGTATTATTTCAAATAATGGAGAAATTATTGTAGAAAATGATTCGTTTGAAAACAATAAAATAGGATTTCAATATTTCCTGAACCAATTGAAATCCTATAATAAATCTGAGATCCATATTGCCTTTGAGGCAACTGGACATTATTCGTTGAATTTGGAACTTTTTCTAATTGATAATGGTTTTAACTTTATGAAAGTTAATCCTCTTATCATTAATAAGTTTTTAAAAGCTCGAAGCTTACGAAGAACTAAGACTGACAAGGCTGATAGTATAACTATCGCCAATTACCTTATGTCCGTTCCATACGAACCAAATTCAGATTTATTATACAACATTTTCACATTAAAGTCACTATGTAGATCGCGAGAACTTTTAATTAAAGAAAGAAGTAAATTTGCTGTCCTTTTAACAAATGAATTAGACAAATCTTTCCCAGAGTTAAAATCTTTCTTCAACAATAAGTTTTCAAACACATTACTTTACATTTTAGAAAAATACACATGTGCAAAACATATTGCATCAATGAGAGATTACGAAACTCTAAGAAAAACTTCGCACGGAAAATTCTCATATGTAAAATTTGCAAAGTTGAAAGAACTTGCTAAGAATACTGTCGGATATTCTGATAGCAATTCCGAATTACTAATTTCAACTTATGTTTCAATCTATAATGACTTTAATAATAAAATTGATCCAATAGAAAAACAAATATCTACGATAATTAATAAACTCAATCCAAGAATGCTGAGCATTCCAGGTATTGGAGAAATGTCTGCTGCTACTATTTTATCTGAATATGGAGATATTAAAAATTTTAGTTCTCCAAATAAGATGTTAGCATTTGCAGGACTTGATCCAAGCATTTCACAATCAGGAACATTACAAAGCGAAGGAAAGATGGTTAAACATGGTTCAGGTCATCTTAGATACGCTTTAATGAATGTAGCACTATTGCTACTTAACAATTCTCCAGAATTTTATGACTATTACCTTAAGAAAAGATCTGAAGGCAAGTGTCATCGTGTTGCTTTATCCCATGTGTGTAAAAAACTTGTTAGAATCATTTACACTCTTGAGAAAAATGATGTGGAGTTCAATTCATCACTATTAAAATAATATTTTTCAAAAACTCATTCTATTGAGTTTCTTTTTGCATGTAATTTTTTAATAAATTAATTTTTCTTTTAAAAATAGGTTGACTAATAATAGTTAGTCTCCTAATTAATATATATTTACTATATCATATATTAAAATTTTTGCAAAAAAATATGCCCTAAACGGCTAATTCGCAGCGTCTAAGACATTTACCCTTATATTACTTTATATAATATAAAGTATGCGCCATCAGGGATTCGAACCCTGGACCCACCGATTAAGAGTCGGTTGCTCTGGCCAGCTGAGCTAATAGCGCTTACAACATAAATTATTATAACTTGATTTTTAATAAATGTCAATGAGAATGTAATATTTTTCTAGAATTTTCACACTAAAAAAAGATAACTTTCGTTATCCTTTCCTAGTATTTATTATTATTAATTTTCATATCTTTCTATTTGTTCTATCATAAGATCTATAACTTCCTTTTTAACTTCTTCCATTGGTTTATTTTTTACAATGGCTCCAGCGGCTAAAATGTGTCCGCCTCCTCCAATGCTTTGTGCTATTTCACATACATCGTATGGAACATCACATCTTAAACTAACTTTTACGTTATGTGGAATTGGTTCATAAATAAAACATGCAATCTTTGTTCCTTCAACTTGTCTTATCATTGATATGATACTACTTGTTTCATTACTCTTTGCATTAAGAGAAGCTATTTCTTCTTTGGTTAAAGTAGATACGATAATATCTCCATTATGATATACTTTTGCATTATCCATTGCTTTACCGATCAATTTCATTTCAGTAAATGTTTTACTAAAGAATAAATTCCCTATAATCTTATTAAAATTAATATTATATTTCATAAGAGATGCTGCTATGTTCATTGTCTTTTCTGTTGTATTTAAATTTTGAAATAGTGCAGTATCTGAAATTATTCCTACATAAATTGCTTCAGCTATATCTTTATCCAATGTAACATCATTTGCTTTATACAAATCATACATAATTTCTGCTACACTAGATGAATTTTCATCAACATAATTATATGTTGCAAACATAGGATTATCCTTATGGTGATCTATGTTAATTGTTTCTTTTGCATTTTTAAATTGTTCTTTAATTTCAACTCTTCCATCATCAGCACAATCTAATGTTACTACTAAGTCATAATTTTCTTCAAGTTTATTTGTATATAAATATGTACCTTTAAGAATTTTAAATTCATGTGGCATATCTTTTATAAATATAGAAACTTGTTTACCCATTTTAGTAAGTAGTAATCCAAGTGAAACGCATGATCCAATACAATCACCATCAGGATTCTTATGTCCAGCAATTAAGATATTGTCATATTTATTAATAACGCTAAATATTTCTTTGAAATCATTATTAATATTCATACTATTCTCTTTTCTAATTATTATTCTTCATCATCACTTTCTTCATTTTCGTCAAAAGCTTCTTCTACTTCTTCATCATGTTTTTCATTTTCATGAATCTTTCTAAATATTTCATCCATATGTTCTGCATATTCAAGTGAATCATCTTCTTTGAAAATAAAATCAGGTGTGATTCTTAAATTTATACTTCTTGCAATTTCAGATTTAATAAATCCTTTTGATTTTTTAAATGCATCTAAAATTTCTTTCTTTTGATTATCTGATTTATTCATCATACTAATATAAACTGTACAATATTTTAAATCAGGTGTTGTACTTACTTTTGTTGCTGTAATTAATCCATTAATGTTTGGATTTTTTAATTTAAAGCTAATAATTAAATTTAATTCTTTTTTTATTTCTTCATTAATTTTAATTAGTCTTCTATTTTCTCTCATTATCTTTTAATTTCCTCCATAGCATATGCTTCAATTACATCGCCTTCACGGATATCATTAAAGTCTACTAATGAAATACCACATTCGAATCCTTTTTTAGCTTCTTTAACATCATCTTTAAATCTCTTAAGTCCAGCCATTTCTCCTTCGAACATAATTACACCATCTCTAAGTACTCTAACTTTATTACCTTTAGTAATTGCACCATCAGTTACCATACATCCAGCAATTGTTCCTACTGAAGATGCTCTGAAGATTGATCTTACATCAGCATGTCCAAGAACTTTTTCTTCGTATTTCTTAGAAAGCATTCCTTTCATAGCTGCCTCAACTTCTTCAATAGCTTGGTAAATTACTCTATATAATTTAATATCAACTTTTTCTCTATTAGCTACTTCTACTACTGTATTAGTTGGTCTAATATTAAATCCAATGATAATAGCATTTGATACAGCTGCAAGTGTTACATCAGATTCTGTAATTGCTCCTGCTGCTGATCTCATAACGTTAATTACTACTTCTTCGTTAGATAATTTTTCAAGTGATTGTCTAACTGCTTCTGCTGAACCTTGAACGTCAGCTTTAATAATAATATTTAATTTCTTAACTTCACCACTCTTAATTTGAGTATATAGTGAATCAAGAGAAACGTTATGTGATGCTAACATTTTTCTTTCTCTATTCTTTTGTGCTTCTTTATCAGCAAATTCTCTTGCTTGTTTTTCATCAGTTGTTACATAGAATGTATCACCAGCCATTGGTACTTGACCAAGTCCTGTGATTTCAACTGGTGTTCCTGGTTCTGCAACTTTAATTCTTCTTCCTTTATCATTGATCATAACTCTTACATTACCTGATGCTTCACCAGCGAAGATTGGATCTCCTGAATGTAATGTTCCTTGTTCAACTAGAAGTGATGCAATAACACCTTTTGTTTTATCAAGTCTAGCTTCGATAACTGCTCCTTTTGCAAGTCCAGTTTTTCTAGCTTTTAAATCTTGCATTTCTGCAACTAATAAAATTGTATCTAATAAGTTTTCAATTCCCATATGTGCTTTTGCTGAAACTTCAACGAAGATATTTTCTCCTCCCCATTCTTCAGATACGATTCCGTATCCTGCAAGTTCTTCTTTAACACGTTGTGGATTTGCTTCTGGTTTATCAATTTTGTTTACTGCAACAATTACTGGAATGTTAGCAGCTTTAGCATGGTCAATAGCTTCAACTGTTTGAGGCATTACACCATCATCAGCAGCTACAACTAAGATAGCTATATCAGTAATTTTTGCACCTCTAAGTCTCATAGCAGTAAATGCTTCGTGACCTGGAGTGTCTAAGAAAGTAATTTTCTTTCCATCATGTTCTACTACAGATGCACCAATGTGTTGTGTAATACCACCTTGTTCAGTTGCAGTTACATCTGTTTTTCTCATAGCATCAAGTAATGATGTTTTACCATGGTCAACGTGACCCATAACAACAACTACTGGTGCTCTATTTTCTTGTTCAGCATTTAATGTTGATTCATCAACTTCCATTAAAATTTCTTCAACATTTTCTTCTTTTTCTTTTTCAAGTAATACACCAAATGTGTCAGCAAGTTTTGATGCAATTTCAAAATTAATTAATTGGTTGATAGTAGCAAATATTCCAATCTTCATAAGTTCTTTAATAACATCAACAGCTGGAACTTCAATCTTACTTGCAAATTCATTTACTGTCATGTTTTCTGGAACTGTAATAATTGGACAATCGTCTACAACTTCTTCAACAATATCTTTTGCTGCTGTTGTTGAAACATGGTGTTTAGCTTTGTTTCTTGTTAAGTCAATAAGTGGAGCTGGTTGTGCAACATTAGATCCACGTTTATTCTTTTTCTTTTGATCAGATTTTTTAACATAGTTATTTTCTGATTCAATTTTTTCTCTTTTCTTTTCTTCGTATTTTTTTCTTTCATCAAATCTATTTGTTGATTTTTTGAAATCATTTGGTTCTTCAATTACGAAGTTATCTTTTTGTGGTTTATTAAAAGATTGTTTTCTATCGAATCTATTATCTCTTGAATCTTTATCTTTATTGTCTCTATCTTTAGAAAAATCTTTGTTACCACCAAAATTATTTTGTCTGTCATTAGAGAAATTTTTCTTATCATCTCTTTGAAAATCTTTTTTAGGTCTATCAAATTTATTTTGTTGATCATTTGTTCTTTGATCTCTATTTGGTTTTTGACCTCTATCATCTCTTTGTACTCTATCTTGTTTATCAAAAGATTTTTCTTCTCTATCATTTCTCTTTGGATTTTCAAGTTGTCTTTGTTCTTTAATTTGTTGTCTTCTTTCTTCACGAGCTTTCATTTCAGCTGCTTTCTTTTCTTCAGCTATTCTTTTTTCTTCAGCTCTTCTTTCTTCATGTGCTTTTTTAATATCAAGTGCTTTCTTTTCAGCTGATTCTCTATCAGCTTTTCTTTCAACAATTACTAATGGCTTTTTAGGAGCTGTAGTTTTTGCTGGTGCACTTTCTTTTTTATCTGCTTTAGTTTCAGATTTAGTAGATGCTTTTTTATCCCCTTGTCCTAATTTTTTTCTAATTGTTTCAACATCAGAATCTTCTAATGCTGCCATATGGCTTTTGGCATCTATGCCCATAGCGATAATTTTATCTAATAAATCTTTACTGTTTAATCCTAATTCTTTGGCTAGTTCATGTACTCTAGTTTTTGCCATATAATCACTACC
>JAKSVV010000083.1 GCA_024407775.1 Clostridia bacterium | reverse complement strand
CTTATAAGTCCTACAGAGCTAGGTCCAAGTATTCTGTACTTAGCAAATTCACTTGTAACAAGTAAAGTAGGAACTCCTGCAAATGCATTGATTGCGCCATGAAATATAGATGGTGCCCAAATGCTTTCGCCTTTTTGGTAAACATAGTCACAAAGTATTCCAAATACAATTGCTATTATTACGAATGCTAAAGGTCCAACCCAAGGGAAACCAAAATATTCTGTTCCATATTCATAACCAGCAAAAATTATTATAGGCCAGTGCCAAACTCCCCAAATTGTTCCTCCAAGAATTCTTCCTTTATTTGTTCCGAATTTTTCTTTAAGGTAAGGATACATAGCTCCTCTCCATCCTGCTTCTTCACCAGCAGCAAAAATTGCATTAATAGCTGGTGCATATGTTAGTGTTTCTATAATAGTAATTGCAAAGAATACCCAAGGGCTAATTCCTTGTATAGCAAGTTCATCAAGTAATGCCTTTCCTTGTTCTGCTCCAGCTGCTGCGATAATTCCATCCTCAACTGTTCCAAATAAGCCAGGGAAAATTATAAAGAATAAAACAGCTCCTAATATTCCAAGGACTGCTGGCATAAACCATGAAAATAAATAATTCTTAACATGCCCTTTAAATTTTGGTTTCCATCCAATCTTAGAGACATTTGATTTCGAAACGATAGCACCTATTAGTGGTGCAAACATTGAAAAAGCAATTATAATTTGAAATAAACCAGTATTACCAATTGATGCAAAATAAATGCTAATGCCTTGCAAAATCCATGCAAGTCCAAATGTTACTATTAAATAAATAATAAATTGTTTCTTTGTTTTCATAAATAATCCTCCAACAATTTCATGCATAAATAACTATTAAACTAATTATTTCTTTTTGATATGTTTATTCTAACATAAAAAAATTAAAAAGAAATTCATTAGCTAGTATTATATAAACAAATCATAATTAAGTCAATATTATTTGTTTCCATAGTGATATACCAAAAAAATAAGGAAATAAAAAAAATGAAATAAAAAAGTAGTAAATTTCTTTACTACTTTTTTATCCTTTTTTCATTTTTTCATTATGTAATTTTAATATCTCTAATATTAAAGTTAATGATTAGAGACTGAGTAAGACGAAATGCTCTATCAGTATATTCACTGTATTCTTTCTCAAAAGCTAAGACATCCTTCTTTTCCTTAATGACTTTCTCTTTAAGCTCATGGTATTTATCCATGTTTAGTTTAATAAGATCTTCATAAACTTCGTTAGCAGATTCATAAATTCTATCTGATTCCATAAGTTTCTTTGGGATATCTTTTTTAAGTGGTAATCTATAATCTTTGATGTTTTCATCATAGATAGCTTTGAAAAGTACAATGTTTGTATCTGGTTTAATCTCTACTAATAGTGCTTCGCATGATATGAAGTAATATGCTTCATCATTAGTTTTAACAGGATTAAGATCCTTATCTAGTTTCATGATAGCATAAACTCTCCGGTAAGTCTTAAGCTTACCAACCTTCTTCTTCTCTTTCATATCTATCACTCCTTAAAAAGTATAGTTATATATATAACTACAAATAAAATGGTTAATAATATACCGTCTATAATTTGGATTATATCACTTTATTTATCAATTAGTCAATATGAGTTTATAAGTTACATTTGTACTTATAAAAATTATAAGCACATTGTCATATAAGGAGGTATACATATTATATTTTCTTTATAGCATAAATTTCTTGGATGAATAATATAACTTTCACCTATCCTGTCTTTAAATATATCTATAAATTTCTTTAATGAGTTATATGTATATCTTGTTCCTGATTTAACTTCAATAGGATATATTTTTAAATTAGCATTACTGCCATTTGTAATAATAAAATCTATTTCAATATCATTTCTATGTTTATTCTCATTATATTTACTATAGTAATATAAATCATAACCATTAGCTTTTAACATTTGTGCAATTATATTTTCAAAAAACATACCTTCATTAATGCTAACATTACCTGTTAGTAAATCCTTATATATATTTGATGATATAACATCTTTTTCTGAAAATGATTGACTAATTAATAAGCCAGTATCACTGTTATAGCATTTAATATAACTATCATCCTTTGTTAAGGCAAGTGATGAATTAGGATCACTTGTTTTATAACATATGTTAGCAATCTTTGAATCATCAAGCCAGAATATACTATCTTCATATGATCCTCTAATTGTAGTATCTAAAGAATTTAGTTTAACTCTTTTTTCATGTTTAGATAAGTTACCTGGGATGTTATCATATAATCTTGTTATTTTTTCTTTTAAAGATGTTTTACTTTTAGCAATATCATCTTTATATAAATCTAATATCATTCTTTTTGCTATATCTGATTGTTTAAAATCATAATTACCATCTAAATAAGCACTTAGTGATTGTGGCATTCCACCTACTAACATGTATTCTTCAAATAAAAGCATTGCTTTATTATGAAGAATTGTCTCAAGAGGTTTTTTATCATTAAAACATTCTTTTATGTAGTCTAAAAGTTTATCTTCACCTTTGGCCCAAAGAAATTCTTCGAAGTCTAAAGGTGACATGTTTATTTTTCTTTCCTCAGAAGGTATAACTATATCTTTAATGTTTTCTTTTATACTAATTAATGAACCTGTTTCAATGTAATCATATCTACCATCTTTGACTAAATACTTAATAGCTTGTCTTGCTTTAGGAAATCTTTGAACTTCATCAAAGATTATTAATGTATCTCTTTCATAGAAAGATGTGCCAGAATAAGCAGATAGTAACATAAAAAATGTATTTAAATCAGTAAGTTTATTTTCAAAAAGATCCTTAACCTCATTGCTTGCAATGGCGAAATCTATGACTAAGTAACTTTTGTATTCACGCTTACCAAATTCTTCACATATTGTTGATTTACCAACCCTTCTAGCACCTTCAATAAGGATGGCACACTTACCTTTATCGTTATTTTTCCATTGTAATAATTTATCATATATTTTACGTTTAAAAGTCATTTTATTCTCCTTTTTTAAAACCTTGGTATTTACTACTATTATAGCACTTTTTTGTAAAAAGCGCAAGTTAAAAATGGTCAAAAAGTGTAAAAAGCGCAAGTTTCAAATGAGCAAAAAGTGCAAAAAGCGCAAGTTTGAATATGAGAATACATAAAAATATTCATAAAACAGTTACTTGTCCCTTATAAAACCTAGAAAACTCATATCATAAATCTAACTCAAAAGTATCGAAAAAATTACCAAAATATGGTAAAATAGAAGAGGTAATTTTTTTGAGATTTTTTTAAATCTTTTTTATAGATTAATAACTAACTTAACATAAACTGTAACTATTAACAATTGCTTTAAATTATGAGGATTAGCACATTATGAATAGACATAAAATTTTAGTATTTATAACTACAGTAGCTATTTTATCTACTTCTATCATGCCAGTAAATTGTTATGCATCTGAAATGGATGAGGAAGAATTCGCAACAGAAGATGTTTTTGGAATATGTGATGGCAGAGATTACATACCAGAAGTTTGGGCTTACGCCGTTGAACCATATCCCGAAGAGGAATACGACAGTGATTGTCCTCCCGCATCGTTTGATGGAGATACTGGTGAATACAAAGAGTATGAATCAATGGGAGATTACATTTCAGAAAATGGTCCTTTTCCTAGAAATCAAGGTTCTATGACCATAGTAATTCATAACGAAGAAGAAAAAGAAATTGCAAATGAAATATTTGAAAGCAATTCTACTATCGTTGATAAAGCTAAAGCTTTAGAAAGTAATGGATTCGATATTTCATGTGATGTATCTTATGGCAATAACACTTTTAAGCATGAAGATGATCTTGAAGAGTCATTAAAATATGATGAACCTGTTGGTCAAAGAGCTATACCTGTTGAAGAAACAGATGGTGATTATGATGACATCGAATACGAAGAAGCAAAAGGGAATAATTCTGATGTTTCAAGTAATAATGAAAAAAGCAATGTGACAACCAATAAAGAAAATATTAGCTATGATGAAAATTCTGGTGTATATAATGGATGTACTTGGAACTATAATCCTAATGAAAAAAAATTATACATCAAATCAGATTCGGATGCCGTAATTAATTATACAAAAGACGGTTCAGATTTTCCTTGGTACGTTAATAAAGATGAAATTACTAAGATTTCAATTGAAGGAACAAGCAGAATTGAAGCTCATGCATTCGATGCTTATACCAATCTTGAAAGAATCTATATTAACAGTTCAATAACTTACATTACTTCTTATGCCTTTCCTAAAAATAGTTCATTTGAATTATATATAAACGGAAATCCAGAAGTAAATGAAAACTTTTTCACTAATCTTGATCCTAACATCACAATTAAATGTCATTATGATCCTTCTGTAAACTCTATCTACAGTAACTGTGTTAAATATGGAAGAAACTTTACTACTATTGAAAATATTAATGCAGTTGCAATGGAACAAGTAGAAAACATTTATCAGATGGATGAACATATCACTAGTATTTCAGATGGGCGTGTTTCTTGGAATAACGGAGCATGTATTACATGTTCATGTGCATTGATGATTGAAAGATATGCAGCAAATAATAATTATCAAGGTGATTATACTTTTGCAGGTATAAATGGTGATTATAAAACTGGTGCTGTTGCATTAGTAGAAGATATTACTAAAAATCATAATGATGGTTATGGTACAGGATCCGATTGGGCATTTCATTGGTATGAAACAAAACCATATTATGAATATACAAAAAATAATCAACCATTAACCTTAAAAGGCAACTTAATCAGTGGTGGTTCAGAAGCCGATCTTAAGCAAGCATTAAGCACACATCCAGAAGGTGTTTTAACCTACATTGAGTCAACTGATGCTAATGGCATTAAACATAATCATGGTGTATTGGTAATCGGGTATGATTCAAAATCTAAAACATATACCATTTTAGATCCAGGTAAAAAATATGAATCGCCTTATGGAACAGGTGTAAACGGAAAATATCAAGTAACTTTTGATTATTTAGCTAACAACGGTAAGACAGATAAATTAAAAAGAATTTATACTGTTACTGGTACGTTGTAATGAGGTATTTATATGATTAAGAAATTTTTCACAAATTTAGTTTTATATGTAGTATGCATTGCATTATTTTTGAAAATTCCATATACAAGGGATATGATTATACCTTTATATGATGCAGTCAAAAGCGAAATTGCAAAGATATATGAGCAAAAAGCAAATAATGCTGAAACTGTAGAAGTCGAAATTGAAAAAATTGACGAAGATACAAATGAAAATTTTGTTCATACAAATAAATTTTCATTTAATCCAGGTATGCAAATGCCAGATGGAAGTGTATCTTACACATCATGTTTATTCACATTTGAAATTGATAATGATTCTATAATTAATCAAGATGGATACATTGGTTTTATTTTCCGTCCTGTAGATTTTCAATGTGATGAATCACTCAAAGATAATAACATTTATTGGTCTATAGCTGCATGCAATTCAGAAACAGATGAACTCATACCAATAATCTATAATGATAATGGTGAGTACTTTGAATGTTTTGTACGTGCAAACGATATACCTACCAATAATGTTGAAATTATCTTTTCTGGTTCACAATATGATGAACAATGCTGCGTAGTAGATGATTATCTCACGGAGCAAATTTTAACAAAAGATTCTATTATTCAAAAAGTTAAGTTAGTTAGTTAATCTAAAAAGAGCATATGGATTTATCCATATGCTCTTTTGTTTTATTAATTTAATTTAATTATTTCTTTATACATTGTATCTTCTGTATTTTGATTTTCTATCATAAGAATAAATCCATCTTCATTTGTATATGTTGGATATACTTTTAATGTATTTTCGTTCATATTATTAAATGAAGTAAAATAAGATCTCATTTCAAAATATTTTCCTTCTTGATATAAATCATCTATTTTTACTTCACCATATTTTGATAAATCTAAAGTATTATCAAATTTTGTTCCGTAAATATAAAAATCATTATCTTTAATACTATCATTAATTTCTTTAGATAAATCATTATAGAATTTGTCTTTATCATTTATTCCATAATAATCAAATGATGGTACATTATATTTTTCTGTTAATTCATCTAATACTGATGTCATATTAGACACTAAATCATAGTTTGCAAGTTTTAATATTTCTTCTTTAGTTAATAATTTTTGTTCTTCTAGATCTATACATAAACTTGTGCTTAAATTATATCTTTGTTCATCAGCTTCAATGTTAATAAATAAATATCTATCATCATAAATACTTACACTTGGTTTTGTTTCAGCATAATCTAAATATATTGTTTGTCCTGCTGCTTCTCTTGATTTATCTACTGATAATTTTTCTGCTTGATCAAATAATGCATATGCTTTCATTAAGTTATTAATTTCATCAGCTTCTGCAAAATCCATATTTATATATGGGAACTCTCCATCGATATATTCATCATTATTAATTTCAAATTTAGGTTCATAATCATCACTCATTAATTCATCTAATGTATTAATACATTTTATTGTTCCAATTGGATTTGTAATTTCTTCATCTGGTTTTATTTCAGTTTCTTTAGTGCAACCTACAAATAATGTTAAAGTTAAAACTGTAATAATACCTAAAAATATTTTTTTCATTTATTAGTTCTCCTTTAATATCTTTATTATAATTATATTAATTATTATCTCTAC
>JAKSVV010000082.1 GCA_024407775.1 Clostridia bacterium | reverse complement strand
AGCACTAGCATTTAGTGGTGTGTTTAGTAAGAGGGTAATTAATAAAAGTGATCTTATGAAATATACTAATGACTTTTTGGAACTATATGATGAGAATGAAAGAGAGTTTCAAAATGAATTAATAGAATTCAAAAAGATTGAAAAAATAAAAAATATTTCAGCTATAGTAATAGGCCTTGGTTTAGTTCTTATGGGACTATACGAAATGAGCATAGATAGTATGTGGTCTATTATGCTATTCTTAGTATCTATTATGGTTCTATTTGCTATTTTAATTTTAAATGGTAAGTATCAAAAAAGATATAAAGAAATTTTTAAAGCATGTGTTATTAAACCATATGTTGAAAAAAGTATTCCAACATTATCTTATGAACCTAATGGTGGTATTCCAATAGAAGATTATCGTGAAGCACATTTTGATGATAAAGTAATTACAAACTTAGAAGAAGATGATCATATTTGGGGTAACATTTGTAAAGATGTATTCATGGATATGTCAGAAGTTAAAGCTGTATATGAAAAAGAACATAGAAATAAAAAAGGAAAGTTAACAGGTGTTTCTAAGAAGACTCAATTCTGGGGAATGTGCTGTGTGCTTTCAAGTACAAGATTTGATTTTAAAAATATTTATATAAGAAGAGATAAATTTAAAATATTACCTCAACATGATAGAGTAAAAATTGATTCTCCTGATTTTGAAAAATATTTTGATTTATATTCTGAATATAGAAATGAAGCAAAAAAATTAATGGAGTTTCAACTTATTGATACTCTAACAAAATTTGTAGTTGAATCTGGATTAACATTTGAAATTGCACTTAAAGGATCAAAGATTTATATGAGATTCTATACTGGTGAAATGTTTGAACCAGCAATACTTGCTAAGATAAAAGAAAAAGATATGTTATGGATTTATCATTCAATATGTGAATTTATCCAAACATTCCAAGAAGTTGCTTCATCAACAAAAACAAATGAAGAAGCACAAAAACAATTAGTGAAAGAAGAAGATAGAATTCCTACACAGCGTGAGGAACATGATCAAGTTATGAGTGAACTTGATAACAATGAACTTGATAATATCATTAATCAAATAGAAGATTAATGTGTTATATAAAATTAAACAATATTATAAGAGGGGGTATTAATCATCATGATTAAAAAAGCTTTTCAAATTAGTAGCGAAATGCTAAAAGGGCATAAGTTTGAAACATTTGGAATATTTGTTTTCTATATGATTTTAACATTAATATGTTCAATTACTTATCCAAACTTTGGATTACCATTTATAATAGTTTTCTTATTATTAATGCCTTTATCATTTGGTATTTATTATTACTTTATGAATATGAGAAAAGGTACACAAAAACTAGAAGACTTATATGAATTCTTTGTAGATTTTAAAACAGGATGCAAATTATTATTTGCAATGTTATGGTACATGTTTATTGTAACAATTGGAATGATTTTATTTGTTGTTCCTGGTATCATTTGGTCATATAGATATGTAATGGTTTTCTATTTATTAATTGAAAATAGAGATATGACAATTAAAGATGCATTTAAAAAGAGTAAAGAAATTATGCATGGTCATAAATTCAAATACTTCATTGCAACAATGATTGTTATGCTAATTCCTATGGCATTCTACTTAGTAGGAGGAATTGGATTATCAATGAGCACTGTTAATTTAGCAGCATATAAAGATAGCATTAAAGAAGAAACAATAGCAAGTGAATCATTAGAAGAAGTACTTATTGCTCAAGAAGAAATTTTAGCTGATGAAGATGCTACATTAGAAGAATTAGAAAGTTTAACAGAAGATGTTACAGTTGCAGCACCTAACTATTTAGAAGCTATAATGTATGGTGGAATCTTCGGACTTGGATTACTAATGATGATTTTAGTAGCACCAAGATGCCAAGCAGTTCAAACAGGATACTACTTTGCATTAACTGAAAAGAAGAAAACTAGAGCTAAAAAAGCTGAAAAAGTAGAAGAATAATAAAAAATACGGATTATAAATCCGTGAAACCACTATAAATAAAGGGCCTATGGCCCTTTTTTATTGTGATTTTTGAAAAATTCCTTCATTATATATATGTATATTTTAATTAGATTTTTACTTATTTATTTAATTATATTGACGATAAAAATTTATAAGAGTAAAATAGTTTAAGTGTAAAACTAGTTTTCAAGTAAAACTAAATTTTAAATTAACTATTTTTATTGTATAAAGGGGACAAACATGGAAGATATTAATTTGTTTACAAAGGAAAAACAAACTAACTTATATGAATTATTAAGAGAAGTTAACCGTTTAAAAAAATCATTAGTAGATGGTTGTTTTAATCAAAACGGTAAATTAAATAAAGATAGCATAACATTTTCTCAATTTCAAATGTTACAACTTATAAATTACTTTGATGGAAATTGTATTCTTAAAGATATTTCAGAAAAATCAGGAATAAGTAAAGGTGCATTATCAATTATGATAACAAAACTAGAACTTATGAATTTGATTGAAAAATATTTAAGAAAAGATCAAACAGATAAGAGAAGTATTAGTATTAAATTAACTGAAAGAGGAAAGAGAATTTTAGTTAATAAAGAAAAAGAATTATCAAACATAATAGAAAAAGAAATGTTATCTAACTTAGATAAAGAAGACTATGATTTTATAAGTAATGTTGTTGTTAATACAACTAAAGTTTTGGAAAAAATGACTTGCAAAGGAGATGACAAAAATGAATAAAGAAATAAATGAAAACGTTAATAAAGATGTTTCTTCTTCATTAATGAAAGAAAAATTAAAAGAAGAAAAAGAATTAAAAAACAAAAAAGTGAAAGTTAAAAAAGAAAAAGTTAAAAAAGAAAAGAAAAATATCAAAGATAAAATTAAAGACATTGACTACAAAGAACTAAAAGAAAAAGGAATGGAAAAAGCATTAGAAGCTAAAGATTATTACATGAGTAATACTAAAAAATGTTTAATTGGTTTAGTTGTAGTAGTATTTGGTTTAATGATAGTTTTCAAAGTAGTTGGATGGGCTAAAGATAAAATTACTGAAACAAATATAAAAGGTATAGCAGTAACAACTTTAGAAATTACACCTGATACAATTAAAAATGATATTGTATATGCAGCAAAAGTTGATGCACATTATTCATTACCAGTTGTATTAAAAGCAGGTGGTGAAGTACAACAAGTTTATGTTAAACTAGGTGACTATGTTAACGAAGGTGATGTACTTTTCACAATAGATCCAAAAGATATTCAAAGAAGTTATAACGCAGCAAGTGCAGCATATTCTGCAGCATCTGCTAACTATAATAGTATGACTGGTGGACAAATGGACGCTAGTGTACTTCAAGCTAAAATGAATAGAGATAATTTAGAAAAGAATTATTTAGCAGCACAAGAAATTAGAGCACAAGGTTTAGGTGGAGTTAGTGAAAATGATTTTGCTACACTAAAAGCACAATTCGAAGCTGCTGATAAAACATATCAAGCATTAATTAATAGTGGAGTTCAAGCTTCAACTCAAGGAGCATTAGCAAGTCTTGAACAATCAAGAACAGCTTATGAACAAGCACGTGATATGTTAAATAATACAAAAGTCAAAGCACCAGTATCAGGAATTGTTGCATCACTTAATGTTAAAGATAAACAAATGGTACAACAAGGAATGACACCTATCACAATTGTAAATTCAAATGACTTAGAAATTAATTTATCAGTTTCTGAAAATGTCGTTGGATTACTTCATGAAGGAGATGAAGTTGATGTATTATTAAATTCATTCCCTGATGAAACTTTCAAAGGTAAAATTGAAAGTTTAACAACAGTGTCTCCTCAAACAGGAACATATCCATTACTTATTAAGATGGAAAACAAAGATGATAAAATAAAAGCTGGTATGTTTGGTAAAGTTATATTCTCAACTAACCAAGTAGATGAAGCAATTGTTTTAGATAAAGATTGTTTAATAGAAAACGGAGATGAAAAATTTGTTTTCGTTGTTGATGGTAAGAAAGCTAAAAAAGTTTTAGTTGAAACAGGAGTAGATAATGGAAAAGAAATTCAAATTATAAATGGACTTAAACTTGGTGATCAAGTTATTACTAAAGGACAAGATTACTTAGAAGATGGTGACACTATTAGAGTTGTGGAGGATTAAACTAAATGATAAAGACAATTATTAAAAGAGCAATTACAACTAGCATGATATTCATTGGAATAATTGTCGTAGGTATTATCGCAATGACGAGTATACCAAAAGATTTATTCCCTGAATTTACATTACCTCTTGTAATTGTTTATTCAAGTTATAATGGAGCTGGACCTAGTGAAGTAGAATCACTAGTAACAAAACCACTAGAATCAGCATTAAGTGCTGTTAGTGATTTAAAAACTTTAACAAGCCAATCATCAAATGGAACATGTATGATTATGCTTGAGTTTAATGATGGAATTGATATGGACATGGCTGCATTAAATGCTCGTGAAAAAATAGATTTAGTAAAAGACTATTTACCTGATGGCACAACTGCACCAATGGTTGTTAAGATTGACCCAAATCAATTATCAACATTAACATTATCAATTAACTCAAAAAGATATGACGTAGTAAAATTAAATTCTTTTATAGAAGATAATATTAAACCACAATTAGAAAAAATAAATGGAGTAGCTGAAGTAAGTTTATCTGGTGGAAAAGAAAAAGTAATTAACATTACATGTTATCCAGAAAAATTAACAGCATATGGACTTCAAACTTCTCAAATTTCACAATTACTTGCAAGCGAAAATTTAAATCTTCCTGGAGGTATTCTTCTTGAAGGAGAAAAAGATATTGCTGTAAGAACTATTGGTGAATTTAATAATATTAATGATATTAAAAATTTACCTATACAAACTCAAAGAGGAACAATTTACTTAAGAGACGTTGCTGAAATTACAGAAGATTATAAAGATGTTTCTTCTTATTCATTCGTAAATGGTGAAGAAGCAATCACATTATCAATTCAAAAACAATCAGTAGCTAATACAGTAAAAGTTGCTGAAAAAGTTGTACAAACATTAGATAAGTTACAAAAACAATATGAAGACTTAATAGAAATAAATATAATTTTAAACAGTGCAGATTATATTAATGAATCAATATCATCAGTTGCATCAAGTGCAATCATTGGTGGTTTACTAGCTGTTATAATCTTATATATTTTCTTAAGAAATATTTGGCCAACATTAGTTATAGCAACAAGTATTCCAACATCAATACTTGCAACATTTGCACTTATGTATTTATGCGATATGACACTTAACATCGTAACACTTGGTGCATTAACAATTGCAATTGGTATGCTGGTTGACGCATCCATCGTTGTACTTGAAAATATAGACATTCATAGAAAGATGGGTAAGAGCAGTGTTGATGCTGCTAACGATGGGGCCAAAGAAGTTATAACATCTGTTATAGCATCGACATTAACATCATTAGTTGTATTTATGCCTTTCGTATTTACAACAGGAACTATTATGCAAATCTTACATGCATTTGCCTGGGTTGTTATGTTTGCACTTATGGCATCACTTGTAACATCACTTACATTAGTTCCGATGTTATCATCAAGACTTCCTGAAGGAAGAAAAGAATTAAAAAATAAATTCTTTAGAAACTTAACAAGAAAATTCGAAAAATTTATTAATAAAATAATTGAAGTTTATGGACGTGCACTTGAAGCTGCATTACATAATAAAAAGAAAGTAGTAAGAATTGTTTTATGGATTTGCGGTTTAAGCTTACTTGCAATTTTATTTGTAGATAAATCATTAATGCCTGCAAGTGATGAAGGTATCTATGAGGTATCAATTAGTATGCCTGATGGAACTAACATTGATAAAACATTAGAACAAGCTACTAAAGTTTGTGAAATATTAGAAAACACAAAAGGAACAAAAAGTTTATATCTAACTGTAGGTGGAACTAGTATGTTATCTAGTGGTGGATCAGCAACAGCAAGTATAAGTGTAGATATTGGTGATCCTAATAAGAGAAGATATACTACAGATGATGTAATAAGTATTGCTCGTAAAAATTTAGCTAACATTGCTGGATGCAAAATTGAAATAGGAAGTTCTGGTTCAGGAATGACAGCTATGGTTGGAGCAGGATGTGATATCCAACTAACAGGTGATGATAATAATAAATTACATGAAATAGCAGATGAAATTATTAAAATATTGCAAGACGTAGATGGTCTTACAGAAATTAAAAAATCAAATGATGCAGGATCAAGAGAAGCCAAAATTCAAATTGATAGAAATATTTTATCATTATATGGATTATCAACATATCAAGTTGCATCAGCAATTCAAACATCAATCACAGGAACAAAAGCAACAACACTTAAAGTTGATGGTGAAGAAATTGATGTTATGATATCAATTGATGATTCACAAATTAAATATGTAAAAGATTTATCAAATATATTTGTACAAAGCCCTATTAGTGGAGAAAATATTCCTCTAACAGCACTTGGTGAAATATCAATAGATAAAACTGCAAGTACAATTACAAGAACAAACCAAAAACATACATTAGATATTACAGCTGAACTTGATGGTATTGCTCTTGGTAAAGCTCAAACAAGAGTTGATAATGCACTTAAAAATTATGATATGCCAGAAGGATATAGTTATTCTTGGGCAGGTTCAATGGAAATGATGAATGATTCATTTAGAAGTTTAGGAATAGCACTTGTCATGG
>JAKSVV010000081.1 GCA_024407775.1 Clostridia bacterium | reverse complement strand
CCCATGTTACCGCCGTGAAAGGGCGATGTCTTAACCGCTTGACCAACGGACCATAAAAAAAGCTCCCCGAGTAGGGTTCGAACCTACGACCCTTCGGTTAACAGCCGAATGCTCTACCGCTGAGCTATCGAGGAATACTGGAATTATTATAGCATTATGGTTATATGTTGTCAAGCAATATTTATATGTTTTTTAACTTTTTTTATTTTTTTATAGTATTTATTAAAATAGTATATTTATGCAAAAAGAAAAACGCGCCAGGGGAGGTCGCGTTTTCCTTTTTCGGTTTTTCGGTTTTTCTCTTTAGTTGAATTGATTTTCAATATTCAATTGTCTTTTTTGTTTTTTTGGTTTTTCTTTTTGGTTTTTCTTTAGTTGTTTTTGATAGTTGTTATCGCAATTGATTTTTTCTTGTTGGCTTGCTAGTTGGTTAGTCTAGCCATGCGTCATTGTAGTTTTTTTGTCTCTATATATTATTAAGTTACTTAGAAAAAAATTAATTAGTGCAAGGGACCGTACCTCCTTGAGTAAACTTTATATAAGTTCGAACTTTATATATGTTTGTGATTATATGATGGATCTAGTAATTTGTCAACATATATCTTAGATTTTTGTGCAAAAAAAGAGCACCCCAAATCCGGTGGTGCTCATATTTAAACGCCATTATGGCCCGATGCTGCAAAGCAGCTAGATGGTATCAGAAAAAATAATCACTTAGCCCGAAGGCTAAATAAATCCAACATGATACGCCATGCTTTCTCCTTTCAAAATAATGCTCCCTCCGTTTCCAGCCTGGGAATTAATTAATTGTTGTGGAAAAAACTTATCACTTAGCCCGAAGGCTAAATAAATCCTACATGTATTACCATGTCTTCTCCTCTCATTGTACTAGCACTACCCTAGGGCAACCTGAATTAATTATATTTTTTTGATTTTTAAATTAAATCACGACAATGGACTATACCTCCTATAAATGAGTAATTAAATGTACTCACATTTTCAATATGTGTATCATTATATATTAATTTCCATTTTTTGTCAATAAAAATTTTTTATTTTTTTAAATTTTTTTGTTATATTTATTTTATTATTTCATTTAGAAATCTTGGATTTATAAAGGTTTTAGAGCAAAAAAATATCTCCCGAAATAATTCGGGAGAATATTTTTCTATAAAAAGAAACCAAAAACTAAGAATAATGCTCCAAGAAAAATAAATACAAATCCTGTCTTTCCAGCGGAATTCTTACCTTCAATCAAACAATCCGAAGGTTTATCTGGGTTATAAATCACAAATGATTCATAACCAACCTTATATTTTTTTCTTGATGTAGTTGAGTTTCCTCGTACATTATAAGTTACACCATTGATACGATATTCATATACCGGGGTATATTCATTTCTTTTATCTCTATGTTGGCGATCAACTTCAATAATACGTGCATCACATCTTGCTGTACATGTCTTTTTAAGCTTTGATGCTTTAATAAAATATAACACACAAGCTAAAAGGCATAACGCGCCAATAATAAAAAATGCTACTGTACTTTGCATACAATTTCCTCCTTAAATGAAAACTACATTAGTTACTTTTTTTGATTCTTATTATATATTATTAAAATTAATATTTAAATAAACTTATAATAAGTTCAAATTGATAGTCACATTATATTATGGATCTATATTTTTGTAAATACTTTTTTATAATATTTATTATTACATTTTTTATAATATTTATTATTACATTTTTATAAAAAATGTTTATTAAATAAAAAAATATCAGGATAAAAATTTATCCTGATATTTTTTTATTTAATAATTAATTATTTTTTTATAATACTTTTTTTAAAATGTAACTAATATATTTAACTTATTAATTAAAGGACTATCTCCTTGATATAAATTATAATCTAAAAATAGTTCTAGTTTATTATTATCTTTATCAAGGTTTATATCTATTTTTTTAGTAACTACCTTAAGAGGTATTTCTCCATAAGCTGTTTTATATTTTACTTTATAATCTTTATTTTCTTTAAAGTATAATTCATTAATATTTGTTACTTTTATTTCTTTATTCTCTCTATCTATTTCTATGGTATTAAGAATTTTATTTTCATCAGTATATGATATTTTATAAATATCATCATTAATGATATTTAATATTCCTTTATATGATGTGTCTAGTGCATTATCATTATCTTGCTCTAGATTATATTTTATTAATGCTTTCATTATTTATTATCAGGTCCAAAGAATTCATCAAAGGCATTATCTCTTGCTGATGGTTTATGATTAGCACCTTTTTGTTTTTTCTTTGTATTCTTAACACCCTTTATTTTTAAATCACCATTACTAAAAGCATCTGGGTTTTCAAATGCTGATAGATCTTCTTTAGGTGATCTAGTATTTTTTTCTATGGCTTTGAATAAACTAAATGGTTCTGCTGTATTATGTCTTACTTCTTTATTATTATTTGCATTATTATTTTTTACTTCATTTAATTTTTCTTCAACTGTTTGTAATGATCCAAAGTCTTTTATTTCATCTAATTCTTTGACATCTATATCTGATGATAAATCTACATCTAATGCATCCATAGGATTAAATGATTCTTCATTATTGCTATTATTTGATTCTTTACCTTTATTATTTATTACAGGTATATCATCTAATGTTGTGTAATCAAATGTATCATCATCTTCTTCATCACCTATTGTTACATCAAGAACTCTTCCTTCACTCATTTCTTTATTTAACATATCATTAAATTTCATACCACTCATTTCTTCTAGTGATATTTGAGATGCTGATGAGTTATTTATTTCTTCATGTAAGATTGGATTTTCATCATCATATTTATCATTATCATAGTTATCATTATTAAAATCATTATAATCCATATTTGTGTTATCACTAATATTATTATTAATGTTATTATCATTGTTACTACTATTAGTATTATTATTGCTATTACTATTTAGTTCAATGTCTTCGTATGGATTATTAATATCTTCACTTTCTCTAACTACTCTTTCTTCTCTTTGTGGTCCTTTACCTTTGATTGATAAGATATTTATGTTATTAGTAAAGATTAATTTATTTTTTTCTTTATGTTTTTTAACTGCTAGTTCTATTAGTTTATCTAGTAATACATTAAATGGCATACCAGCACTTTCCCAGAAGTAATATGATAGTGATCCTGGGATTGTATTTATTTCATTAACATAGATTTCATTTGTTGCTGAGTCCATTAAAAAGTCTACTCTAGCTATACCACTACAGTTTAATGCTATAAATGTCATTACTGCACATTCTTTTAATTTATTTGCTATTTCTTCTGGAAGATCTGCAGGCATCTTATGGTAGCTTGCTGCCATACCTTGATTTGATCCTTTAGCACCTCCTTTTGCTCCTACTGCATATTTATCATTATATGAAAGTATATCTCCTGTTCTTAATGGTTCTTCACAGCAAGATGGATATGCTTCTTCATAATCACCTAGTACTGATACATTTATTTCTCTTAAGTTTTCAACCATTTTTTCTACTATTATTTTAGTACTATAACTTGTTGCTGTATCGATAGCTTCTTCTAATTCTTGCATGTTTTTAGCGCAAGATATTCCTACGCTTGATCCTAAGTTTGCTGGTTTTACGATAACAGGGAAATCTAAAGTTTTAACAATGCTTCTTAAGATTGTTTCTTTATTATCAAAGTATTTGTTACCAAAGAACCATACATAAGGTACTGTTGGCAAGCCTGTTTCTTTTAGTATCATCTTCATTGTTATTTTATCCATACCATTGGCTGATGCTACTATGTTTGATCCAACATAAGGGATATTCATTAGTTCAAATAAACCTTGAATAGTTCCATCTTCACCATTTGTTCCGTGCATGATTGGGAATGCTACATCTATTTTTGCTACAACTTTCTTAAAGAATAATCCTGCTTCATTGTTAATGATAGAATGTTCTCTTTCATTAACTGATACTGTTACGTTAGTTGATTTATCTAATAGTGCTGGGATATCTTTGAATGAATTTATATCAAACATATCTTTACCTGTATAGAATTCACCTTCTTTTGTTATGTATATTGGGATTACGTTGTACTTATTTTGATCTAATGCATTCATTGCTTCAACAGCTGTTATTACTGCTACTTCATGTTCAACGGATTTACCACCGAAAAATACACCTACATTAATTTTCATAATTATTATGTCCTTTCATTATTATTTAATTAGTTAAATTTATTTTATTAATTACATATCTTCTGGCATGTCATTTTCATAAAGAACAACATCACCAAGTCCTAATATTTTTTCTAGATGAGCTGATGCTTCATCTAAGTTTTTTGCTACATAGTATTTATTATTTGATACTTTAAGTTCAGTGAAGGCATCTTGCATTGGTTTAGTTTGAACTTCTCCAACCATGATTGTGTAATCACAGTTTTTAGCACATCCCTTTCCGAACTCTTTATTTAATTCATATTCTTTATCACCCATTTCTATCATACCTGGTGTGATTATTATTTTTTTATTTCCTTCAATTCTATTTAATACTTCTAGTGCTTCACGTGTTCCTTCTGGGTTTGCATTAAATGTATCATCTATGACTGTTATTTGATGTGTTGCTTTTAGGATTTGTAATCTATGTTCTACTGGTTTTACTTTACTTGCTCCCTTAGTTATTTCTTCATTAGTTAATCCTAAATCCTTAGCTAACATTATAGCTGGAAGCATATTATAGATGTTGTGTTTTCCTAAAAGTTTTGTTTCTATTTTTAATGTATTATTTTTATCACCATTTATTACTACATCGAATTTTGCACCTTGTTTTGTGTATTCAATGTTTTCTGCATATATATCTGCATCTTTATCTTTTAGTGAATATGTTTTTACATTATAGATATTTAAGTTCTTATCAACATCCATACCTAATTTTGATACGATGTTTTCATTATCTATATTTACATATAAGCTTTGTCCTTTATCAAGACTTCTTGCTAGTTCAAATTTGGCTTCTTTGGTGTTATCTATATTTTTAAATGTTTCAAGGTGAGCATCACCTATGGCTGTTATTATTCCGCATGTAGGTTTTACTATCTCACAGATTTCTTTAATGTCACCAAGGTATCTTGCTCCCATCTCACAAACAAATATATCATCATCTTTATCTAAGTCTTCTCTTATTGTTCTTACTACACCTAGTGTTGTATTAAAACTACCTGGTGTTTTACATACGTTATATTTTTCACTAAGAATTGTACTTACTATGTACTTAGTACTAGTCTTACCATAACTACCTGTAATACCTACGACTTTTAGATCTTTCATATTAGATAATATTTCTTTGGCTTCATCAATGAATTTTTCATTAACTTTCTTTTCGTATGGTTTCATTATGTTGTTAGCAAGACACATAATGTAACGTACTACTTTGGCTAGCGCAATGTATAGTAATATCATACCTAGGAATATAAATCTATTTATATATAAAGGCATGATAAATATTAGCATAGTAGGAATGAATACTAGTAATGCGCATACTGGGTATACTATATATAACATTCTTTTAACTCTATCTGTAATTACTAATGGTTTTTTAGTATTAGGGTTACTTGTATACTTATAAAGTACATAAAGCATTATTAGTAAAAATACATTACTAATTATTATAGCTAGATAGTTGTTTGCTAGCACAAGAGGTATTAGTGCTATCCCTAGGAAAAAGTCTTTAATAAAATCTAGTTTTAGAGTTTTATCTTTTCCTTTTAGCCATAATAGGGTTTTATCATTTTCATAAGAATGAATTTGAAGTACATTCATTTCTATTAAAATTTTCTTTCTTAAATACATACTGTATAAAACTAGTTGCATTACATAAAATAAATAAATCATATATTATTCGCCTCTATTAATTCTTCTTAATTCTTTAGTTATAATTTCATAAACTTCTTCTGGTTTATCAATGAATGGGAAGTGTCCTGCTCCTCTTATTATTTTTAATTTTGAGTTTCTAATTAGCCCGTTCATAATTTGTGCTTCATCAAGAGGTGTAGCAGTGTCGTGTTCACCCCAAATTAAAACAGTAGGTTGTACTACCTTAGCCATAGCATATTGTAAGTCGTTATTTAATACTTTAACAAATGTATTTCTCATAACTCCTTTGACTGCTAAGTAGTCAGCACTAGCTGTTTTTCTTTGCATTCTATTTAAAAGTTTTTCTTTCTTTTTAGCTACAAGAGGTAAGATCTTTATTAAGAACTTAACAACTTTGTATAAAAATACTTTAAGTTTATTAACTATGTTTTGTTTATTTGGTTTGTTACGTACTCCGGCAGCATCAACTAGGAATAAACCTTTGATTGATATAAGTCTTGAGTAAGCTAGACATATGGCTATCGCACCACCCATAGAGTGACCTACTAAGATAACGTTTTCTAAGTTCATAGCTTTAATAAACTTAGTAACTAAATCTTCATAGTCATATATATCCCATGACTTGTCAGGAACTTCACTAAGACCAAAGCCTGGTAAGTCTAATGTATAAACTGTGTTAGTTTGTGCAAACATTTGTGATAAGTTATTAACAGTGTTAGAGTCTTCACCCCATCCATGTATAATTACAACAGGAGATCCTAGACCATCAACTTTATAATTAACTTTTAAACCTTTAATTTTTATCTTCATAATAAACCTCAACGTCTTTAATTTTCTAGATATGATTATATCACTAATTTAATGAAAATATATCAAAAATATGATATTTTGTAAACAATTTTAGAAATATAT
>JAKSVV010000080.1 GCA_024407775.1 Clostridia bacterium | reverse complement strand
GTAAGAATTGAGGGATTGAAATGAATGTATTGGAATTTAATTTTGAAAAAATAATTGGAGTGAAAGAATTCTATAATATGTTTAAAAATTATTTAACAAAAATTTTAATTGAACAAGATTGCAAGGAATTGATTCCTAGTGATTCTTCATTTAATAATTTTGATGCTATTATAGATTTATTAGAATGCGTTGATTATGAGTTATTCCCGCTCACAATTAAATTTATTTCTTATGATAAAAGTTGTAATGATATGGATGATAAACTAAAGAATAATATTGTTTCTGTATTAAATGATTTTCATAATGAATATAAAGATAATTTTGTATTTATTCTTGAATAGAAAAAACGGTTCATTTCAATTTGAAATGGACCGTTTTTTATGTTTAGTTTATTTAATTTCATTTGCTTTATTAATTAAGTCTATTAATTCATTTGTTTCTTCATCAGTTAATTTTGCTTCTAGGTTTAATGCTTCATCTCTTATGCACTTACATGATGAATCAAAATAATATGTTTTATTATTAAATGTTATTTTATAATTTGGTATACCATCACAAGGAAGAGTATTATAATCTTTACTTGTTATTATATCCATTATTGATGTAAGAAATGGATCAGATGTAATAGGAGCATTATATTCTTCATCACCCATGTCATTATATTTTACTACACTAATAGATTTGTCTTTCATTTTAATTTTAAATTGCATTTCAAAAGTTGCTTTTTTAATATAATCAAAATTTAAATATTCTAGATCATATTTGTTATCACTATACCAAACATCAACGGCTATTTTATATAAGCCTTTTTTTAATGAATGAAATTCGGAAACGAAATATTTAACTTCACTATATACATTGTTATCTATAACTTCTGGACCAACATAATCTACGCAAGCATAACTAGGCATAGGAACAAAATCTTTTTTGTCGTTATCATAAACATATAAGCTAAATTCATGAGGATAAGCAAAGAAGTAGCTCTTTTGATTGCTATATATTTCATAGTTAATACAACAACTATCTGTAGTAACTTCTGATAGGTATAATTTTAAACCTAAATCTTTGTTATCACATATACTTGTATCATCTAAGTCTTGATAACTATTTTCGTTAATAAAAATATCTATATCACTTTGTTTGTTATTTAATTTGGAACATCCACATAGTAATATGCATAATGATAGTAATAGTAATTTTATTATTTGTTTCATAATTAGTTCTCCTTATTATATATTTATATAATATTAGACTAACATAAATATAAAAAGTTTCAACATAAATATAAAAAGTTTCAACATTGACGTTTTGAGATTAATGAGATATAATACAAGTATGAAATAATAATTCATTAAAAAAAGGAGAGCTGCGGGCTCTCCTTTTTTATTTTTACTTTCTAAAAAGTGTAATTAATGATATAATATCATTGATCAAACTAATAATAGAAAGTATTAATTTGAAATAATAATTCATATTTTTCACCTCCTTTCTAATAAATTAGCCAGAAGGCGTGCCGGCCATCTGGCACAAATTAGAAAGGAAAGGTATATAGGTTCTTACCCAAATGGTGGGTTTAGCAATCCCAAAAGTTTGAAAACCTAAAATAGTAAGGTTAAAGTTTCAATATATAAGAAAATAGTGATATTGACGTTTTGAGATTAATGAGATATAATAATATTAGTTTAATTTACTAAACAAATAAAAAAGGAGAGCTGCTTTCTCTCCTTTTTTTATTTTTACTTTCTAAAAAGTGTAATTAATGATATAATATCATTAATCAAACTAATTATGGTAAAAATTATTTTTAATTTACTAAACAAATTTATCACCTCCCCTCTAATAAATTAGCCAGAAGGAATACTGGCCATCTGGCCTAAAATGTATTATTACAAATTAGAAAGGGAATGTATATAGGTTCTTCCCCAAATGGTGGGTTTAGCAACCCCAAAAGTTTGAAAACCGAAAATAGTAAGGTTAAGGAATGAAAATTCTTCCTCTAGCCTTACCGTAGGGGAAGAAATAAGAAAAAACATATGCCTAGGCCTCATAAAGCCTAGGCTTTTTTCACAAAAAAATACTTGATATTTTACTGGGCTCGTGATATAATCACCCTATCGAAACGTATTAATTAGCTCTAATACTAGAGTACTGCTTATATAAAGGAGATATGTTATATGTGTGATGAAAATGAGAAGGATGAAATACTCCAGGCAACAAATGACGATGCATATATGCATACTTGCAACTGCCCATATTGTAACAGGGTAATCTATAGAAGAAATGCCCCTGGTATAATAAGGTGCAATTTTTGCGGTAAGGATCTTAAGGTAAGAGCATTTACTCAGGAAGAACTTGATATCGCAATCGAGCTTTTAAGAAAAAGCTAAATACAATTTCATGACAAAAAAATAAGACTCTCGAGAGTCTTATTTTTTTTTTTTTTATTTTAATTTTATAAATTTTTTAAAAATTAATTTTCAAAGTACTTTTTAAAAAATATTTGTCAAGCAAACTTTTTTAAACTTTTTTCAAAGTGCTTTTTAAAAAAATATTTGTCAAGCGAACTATTTTATACTTTTTTCAAAGCGTGTTTAAAAAAATATTTGTCAAGTTAACTTTTTTATACAACTGGTCTAGTAACAGCTGCATTAATATTACCATTGTTATCAATATCAAATAGAACATGTATTTCATTTATAATGCTTGCATCACCTTCCCATGATCTATAATATTTAAATGATACAACAGTAGCATTACTTGATGTTCTTTTACTTTTATCAATTTTAATTGTGTAATTAAATCTACCGCCTGCACCCATAACCATTTTTGCTGGATCATCTGTTTTTGGTGCATCACTTACATAGTTATAATTGTTATCGCATGTTGCAAAAGTTCCGTTATTATTTACTTCCCATGTATAACCTGTTGTTGGATTACCTTTTAGACTTAAATAGAATTCTGTTTTATCATCATTCCATGTTAAGATTGCATCTTCAAAAACTATTTTTGTTTGATCATTATTTTTTAGTTCGTCTTCATTTTTGATATCAACTTGTTGCATTGGTAAGTGAATAACTTCATCATCTTTTAAACCTTTTAATGTATCATCTAATTTTTCTTCTGGAGTTTTATTTTGTTCTTTTTCATAATCTTCTTTAGTTACTTCAAAATTAGCTACAAGATTTTCTTTTTCAAAATTACCAGGTTCTTTAACATATAAGAATGGTTTTGTAACTTGATATAAACCAGGTGTTAGTTCTCCATAAATATAATCATATCTTAATTTTTGTTCTAATTTATTATTTTCTTTATTAATAATAAATAGTGGTTCTTCCCATGCAATATTATCTATGATGTAAGGAACATCTTCATATTCTTTTGTTTCTTCATTATATTTTTGAAGTGAAAATTCTGTACCTGTTCCTAGTTCTTCACCATTTTCATTATTTAAATAAATGTTATCTTTATCAATTGATTTTGTTTCTGTAAAAATATAATGTGCATCATAACTTGTAACAGACATTACAAGTCCGAATTTACTTTCACTAATGTTTGTTATATCATCATCTATTTTAGAACATGCAACTAGTGAAATACTAAATAGCATAATAAATGTTAGTAATAAAAATTTTTTCATAAAAATTTATCTCCTTTATAAATATATTTTTATAATATTAGACTAACATATATATTAAAAGTTTCAATATGATATAAAATAATGCAAATAAAAAAATGAAGTAAGAGTACTTCATTTTTTTATTTGTTTTCTTTATTTAATTTTTCTTTGATATTTTTTATAACTTCTTTAAGCAAGTTTTTGTATCTTGTCGAGATAGACATAATACCATGTAATCTTTCCTGCTGCATCAACTACTGAAACGATAGGTTTATTATCTCTTGCATCTTTAAGACTGAATGTGATACGCATATCTCTATCAGTGTTAAGTACTAAAGTATCTTCTGTTAATATAAAGTTGCAATTTAATTCAACACTAATCATCTGGTGAGTTAATATATGAATGGTATAAGATAAATTTTGTTTTCTTAGTTCCCATCCTTCACGAAGAAGACTAAACATTTCCTGTTCACTATCTTTTTCAAGACCCTCAAAAATCACTTTTCCTCGTACTAGAATCATAACTTTGTTCCTCGCGATATAATGTGACTATTTATTGTTACTTAATCATTATGCTGGCTATAGTTCCAGAAATAACTTTTTCTTAATTCTTTTTTCATCTTGCCATCAATTGTTGTTACTGAAAATAGCTGGATGGTAGCATAGTGTTCTTTCCTTGAAAACAAATCAAATGCTAGAATCCTATTTACACTCTGATACTTAACATACCATGTTTCGTATTCTTTATTTTTATATACATCAAAATCAATTGGACCAGATGCATTATCAAGATCGAACATGACACAAATAATGTTTGCAAGATCATCCTTACTAATGTGAAATGTATTCTTTAAAAAATTAAAAAACTTTTCACCTTCTTTATCATCCTTATTATAGGATAACACTTTGTTATCATAACTTAGCTTCATAAACATACTCCCTAATATGCTAGTACCTGAGTTCGACATCAAGTTCTTCAAAGTAAATTACTTTTCTTTTAATCGTTTTCATACTAATGTCGAAATTCTTTTTCTTTAATTTATTTTCTACAAGATAAATTGTTGCAGTATCAGAGTTAGAAGCTGCTAAATCAAAAACTAATTCATAATAGACTTTATCTGCTGGAATGTTATTTATATCATCCATAAGTCTCATACTATATGAGTTGCCATGCTTTAATACCTTAAAGGTAAGAGGAGTATCATAAGATACATCTCCTTCAAGTTCAAACATCTCATTAATAAGACCTGGAAGCATTTTTTCTGTAATAGTAAAACCATAAGCTAAAAGTCCAAAGAATCTAATTTTATCAATATCACTTCCGTTAACACTGATTGATTTATTCTTATACAAAATTTCCATCGCCTAATTGCCTCCATACATTAAATGAGTTAACTAGAAATCAATGTATCTATTTTTTCTTAACTCATAAGTTCGTGTGTCATCCTCCCAAAACTTCAAAGAGTAAAGCTGGATCTGTCTAAATTTTTTATAGATCATATCTTCACTAAATTTAACTTCAAGGCATACACTTGTTTCATCTCCAACTAGTCTTGGATCAGGAAGAGATAAGATGTATGTTTCCTTATCAGGCTCTTTTACTAATTCAAATTCCCAGTGAGTTAAATCACTTCTTAATGGAAATAATGTTTTTAATACATCGAATAATTCATCCATAGCTATGTGATATTTGGATGCAAGAAAATCAAAGAATCTACTTATAAGTAAATCTTCATCTTCATCTACATCATAAACTAATTTACCATAATCATATACAACCAAGTTCATTACTTTTTTTCTCCTATATACTACTTGTTTAATTTAATGGTTAATACGTTACAAAAATTATTACTTTAACTAGTAATACTTAAATATGAAATTGTAATAATAGCTCTATGCTGTGCATATTGCTTTTGGACATTCAGTTGCTATCTGCGTAACTTCTTTCCCGCATATGTTATAGGTGTACCAAAAAGTACTCTTGTAACAAACTTCATTACTTTCTGCAAAGAAATATACATCCTTATCTTCTAAACTAAGAATAAGAGTATTATCATTTTTGAATTTGAGTTTTACATTGCAATCTAAATTTCTGGTTGCATTAATCTTTCTAAGCAGGCAAGGAAGGTCATCTAACTTAAGACCAAAATACTCATAGAAAAATGATATTAATTTTTCTTTTGATTTTTCCTCCTTTTTAGAAAGTACAACATTATCATACGAAAGCTTCATATAATTATCTCCTAAAAATTTGTGCTAGTTAATAAGTTACTATGTATGTTAAATTAATTATAAAAATTAATGTAATAAAAAAGTTACTCTATCTATAATAAAACCATAATAAAAGTGTATAAAAAATATTAAATAAAACCAATATGGCATAAATCTGCCACAGATTATTCCTTTGCCGTCATTTTATCACAGGGTCATTGTTTTTGTCAATAACAAAACCTTGCAAAATAAAGTATTGTAAAGGCTTTCAATCATATTGAAAATGAAATAAATATAAGCTTTATTATGCTTGCATTTTTATATCAAATATGCTATATTTATATCTAACGATAGATAAATATGACGAGGAAAAAGAGTAGTAATAAATGTAGTATTATAGAGAGTTACAGTTTGGTGGAATGTAACATACGAACCTTATGAACTTGCTTTGGAGTTCCATGGTGATAATAAACTATGGCGGGTATGCCCGATAAAGCTTAATGAGTATAAATATAAGGTGGTACCACGATATAATCGTCCTTTTAGAATATGAAATAATAAGTTTTATATTCTAAGAGGACTTTTTTATTATCTATATATTATTAATATTATTAATATTAAAAATTATCTACATATTATATATGTTAAAGTTTACTACATATTATATAGTCATAATATAGTCATATAAATCTAAAAAATATAAAAGGAATATTATAAAGGAGAAAGATTATGTACGATTACAAAGCTATTGAAGAAAAATGGAATAAGTACTGGGAAGATCATGATACATTTAAAACAGATGTATGGGATTTTTCTAAACCTAAATTTTATGCTCTTGATATGTTCCCATATCCATCAGGAGTAGGTCTACATGCAGGACACCCAGAAGGATATACAGCAACAGATATCATATCAAGAATGAAAAGAATGCAAGGATATAATGTTCTTCATCCAATGGGATATGACTCATTTGGTCTTCCTGCTGAACAATATGCTGTTCAAACAGGTAACCACCCAAATGGATTTACAGAAGAAAATATCAAAACATTTACTAAACAATTAAAAGAATTAGGATTCGACTATGACTGGTCAAAAATGATTGCAACTAGTGATCCAAAATATTATAAATGGACACAATGGATTTTCCGTGAACTATATAAAGATGGTTACGCAAAATACATTGATATGCCAGTTAACTGGTGTGAAGAATTAGGTACAGTTTTATCTAATGATGAAGT
>JAKSVV010000008.1 GCA_024407775.1 Clostridia bacterium | reverse complement strand
GTATTGTTTTTGAAAAAAATAGTTTTATACTAGAAGAAGATAATTATTAGTTTAAAACATTAGGTTTTAACTGAGTTGGAGGGAAAAATGAAGAAAAAGAAAATTGCTATTTGTTTAGCATTATCACTAGCATTACTTTTTAGTGTTAGCGCTAGTGCTAAAAGTGAGTTACCATTTAGTGATGTTAAAGAATCTACATGGTATTACAAAGAACTTTTAGAACTTTATAATGGAAACATAATTAATGGTTTTCCAGACGGAACTTTCAAAGGAACAACACAATTAAAAGAAGACCAGTTATTAAAATTGTTAGTAACTACAGTTAACCCAAGAGGTAATTATAATACTGGAGGTTCTTGGTTTGAACCATATCTTCAAATGTGTGCTCAATTTGATATAGTTAAGTTTAATTATAAAGAAGTAAAACTAGAAGATGGAACTATAGATCATGTTGGTGATGAATCAACACTTGCTGCAACTTATAATAGAGATATTAAAAGAAGCGATGTAATTAAATTAGTAGCTAAGGGTTACCTTTGCGGACATATATTTGGTGATCTAGAAATTGAAAGTGAAATTGAAACTGAAGTAAATAAATTACTTAGTGAAAAATTCAAAGACTATAACCAAATACCAAATGATATTAAACCAAGTTTATATATCTTATATAACGCTGGTATCATTCAAGGTAATGATGATGGTAACTTCAATCCTAATGGTTACTTAACAAGAGCAGAAGCAACAGCAATTATATATAGAGTTAGAAATGCTAGAAAGAAACTTATAGGTAAGGGAGAAATTAATTTCGAAAAGTTACATAATGAAGGCTATGTATATAGTGACATGAAAATTGAAGAAACATCAACACTTGATGGACCAATTCAAGTAACTCCTAACTATAATCCTGCTGATACAGAACCTACTTATACAAAAGAAGAAGTAGAAAAGATGTTTGCATCAAGAGAAGCACTTTGCGAAAAACTTGGATATGCTTTCTATGATATTTCTGATGAAGAAATGGCAAATCTTAAAGCATATTATATGACATTAGTAAAATAGCGATTTTGAGGGATATATCCCGTATATATAAGTAAAAATGTATGGTTTACATAACAAAAATGCCTTAAAGGGCTAAATAAAGAGAAAATAAGGGCATAATATAACGCGAATGCCCATAAAACCTAGAAAATAAGCAAAAAAATTAAGGAAAAATTATTAAATTACTGATAAAATAATGGTAATTTAATCTCAAAAAAGGAGTTTAATTATGAAAATGAAAAATCTATTTAAACATTTATCAATGTTTTCATTAGTATTAGTTCTTTCATTGTGCTTATCATCTTCTGGAGTATTTGCTACAGATGATGGTGGTGGAGGCCGTGGAGGCCCAGAACAAGACAAAGAACATACTGAAGATGAATCTGGAAAAGGCTTTAAAGACATGAATGACCAACCAGATATTTATGCTGGAGCTATCATTGACTATAAAGTTGGAGGAAATGTAATTTACAACGGACACGAAGTTGAAGTTCCAGTTCACTCTACAATGCCTGATGGACCTATCGATGCTTCAAGTGGAGACATTTCTATTTCTAAACTTGTCGGTGGTTCAGTTATTGATATGATTAATAATAAAAATCCAGATATTATATATGACTATACTGGTAACCCTTGTCAAGAAATGTATGAACACCTTGCAAGAGATACAGGAATAGGAACAGCAGAACAATGGGCAAATGGTTCTATTAAACTTAAAGATGATGGTATCATTGGTCAAATTTCTATCGGTATTAAATTAAGAACTGACTCAGAAGGAAAATGTGGTGCTCATATTGGAGACTACTATTTCACTGATGGTGTTATTAATATTGAATGGGATATTGTTGATGGTAAATTAGTTCCATCTGCTGACCTTCAAGCCTTACTTGATAATCCTGGTGAAGGTATCCTTAATAGAAATGGTGTTATGATTTTATCACCTGATACTTTAAGATTATTAAAGAGTAAAGGTTCATGGATCGACTTCTTACAAAATCTTAAGAAAGTTTTAGAAGAACTTGATGATAAAGATAAAGATGATGATGAAGACGATGACAAAGATGACGACGATAAAGATGATGATAAAGACGATGATGATAAAGATGATGACGATAAGGATGATGACAAAGATGATGACGATGATAAAAATAATCCATTAAGTGTCACATTTACACCACCTGAACAAAACTGGACAAATGATAAATATAAAGTTCAAGCTGTTTTAAGTGCACCTCGTCCTACATTAGCTAGAAATTATGGAACAACAGGTATGACATTACATAACTGTACATGTCACGATAAATGTAATCAACATAGTCACCAATATTGTAAAGACTGTGGAGGTTGGACTAAAGGATGTCCATCACCTGGACACTATGATACAAGAACAGAATATGTAAATGGATTACCAGTAGTTATTCCATTCTATGCATATCGTGCTGAAAGTAAAGAAATTTCATGTTGTGGTGGACCATATTGGAATACTGGACGTCAAGTAGTATGTTCAGCTTGTAGTTCATTATATGGATCTAGATCAATGGTTTCTTGTTGGTCTGGAGCACATGATTGTTATAAGAATCTTGGAGTATATTGGGATTTCAGTAAGAATACTCATGATAAACATGGATCTTCTTCTGGAGCAATTAAGATAGAATATGTAGGAAATGCAATTGTATATTACTTTGCTAATGGAGCAGGTGAACATCAAGCTACAGCTTCATTCACAAATATTAGAGCTACTGATATTGTAGATTTACCAAACTATAAATATACAAGAGCTACTTACCCAGTAACAAATAAAACATATCAATATTGGTCACTACCTGCATCACCAGTTTTATCAGTAACTAAAAATGGTGGACCATATAGATTTGATGATGTTATGCCAAAATTAGATGTTAATGTAACAACACTTGGATCAAGAACATTTACAGGTCCTGATACAGTAACAGGAGATTGGACAAATCAAAGTGTTACATTTACTATAACAGCAACTGATGAACACTCAGGTATCGATGATGAAACAACTATTGATGCTAAGAGATCAAAAGTTACAATTAGTACAGCCGATGGACAATGGCTTGCTAGCAGAGATAATTTCTCAACATATGGTGGAAGTTATAACTTAAAGAATGGTAAACCAGTATCATTTACATTAAGTGAATCTGGTATTTATACTGTTGAAATATTCGTTGAAGATATGGCTAAACAAGGTCATGACGGAATTACATATTATGAAACAGGTAGAACAAGTGACGATAAAGTTGCTAACTCATACACTGTAACATATACAATTAAAATCGATAAAATACCACCAGCATTAAAATATGCTTATCCAAAATCAGAAGTTATGCCTAACTCAAAACAAAATAGATATGAAACATCAAGTGAAAAGAATCCATACTTCTTAATCTACACAAGTGATGATGAAGGATGGCATGGATTAAGTTCGGGTATGGCTAGTGCTAAATACAAAATGGGAAGAGTTGTTGAAGATGGTAGTGCTGCCAATATTGGATTTGAACCAGGCGGATGGAGAAAAATCAATATTACTGATGAATTTAAAGCAAAAGGTAAAGATGTATACTTAATGCTTCATGCTACAGATAATGTTGGAAATAAAGCTTATACAACAACTGACGTTGCAGGCATAAATGATATGTCTGACAGCAATGCTGGAGGAGAAGCAGCCTATGTTGGACCATCTGATGGATTCTGGGCTGATAACGTTAATACAAGAATGGCCAAAGCTGGTCACATATTTATAAATAGATCTAACTTATATTCTCGTACTCCTGATGACCCAAACGGAACTAGTAAGAAAACACCAATTGAAATTACTAGAGTATATGACGTTAAATGGGATAAAGGATCACCAAAAGAAGTTATAAGTTGGGATAATAGAGCAAGAGCTGAATCACATGCCGTATTTAGAAATAAAGTAAATGACATGATTGGTCTTGGATATAGAGTTAACTTTGCATACCACTTAATTGGTTATGGAGTAGACGAAGGAGATAATACAACATTATACTTCAAACTATTCGGTAACTATAATAATAAGTATGAAGAACTTGATTTATATATCCCAGATAATAATGGAAACTTACAAAAAGTTGATGCTTCAAATGATAAATACTTCAAGAGATCATTTACAAATGCTGCTCAATATGGAGTAGATACATTTGATGCTAAGAAAGAAAATGATATGAGTCTAAATGATTCAAAAGTATTCTATGAAGTATATTATGAAGGTGGAAAAGCTTTAAGAATTAAAGATGAAATAGTATTATACTTCAACTATTCAATACCTGCTAATGCTAAATTTAAAGTTAAATCAACAGGAGCAAACTACAACGGTTCTGAGGTATTAGTAAAAGTAAATCTAATATCTAGAAAGTGGATGGATAGTACAACTCCTTATAAACTATCATACACATTAAGTAACGACGGATTAGTTCCATGGCAAGGTGTTGGTACTGCTAACACATTCTATGGTACATCAAAAGTTGTTGAACTTGCAGATGGTTCAGGACATCGTGCTGAAGCATTCTGGTATGATGCTGACAATACAGCTTTAGTTGATATTGAAGGACAAAAATCACATTAGAATTAAATATCATATTATATAAAAAGCCAGGTTTTCCTGGCTTTTTTAGTGTGTTTATTTACTTCTTCACTCAAATAAATTATTGACAATAAAATAAATAATAGTAGAATTATACTATAAAATAACATGGAGGATAGTATGGATTTTAGAAGATTATGGCTAGATGATGACTTTAGAAAAAATGTCAAAATACTAGGAATTTCAATTGTTTGTATAATAATTGTAGCTATAATTGCTAACATTAAATGGGGAGGCATAGCACCAGATACAATAGATGATGCAGGACCTAAGATTGTTAGAGTTACAAGTACAAATAATGATGGTAAGTATACAATTAATGATACAATTGAGATAGTATGTGAATTCAATGAAGAATTTAGTATATCAAAAGATGATATTCCTAGAATGGCACTTAAACTTGATAATGGAACTAAATATGCATATTATGTTGCAAATGGAAGTTCAACAGAAATGACATTTAGATATGTTATAAAGAAAGGTGATATTACAGAACACCTTGAATATACAGGGGAAGATGCACTAGAAGCAAGAGGAGCAGTTGTTAGAGATAGAAATGGTAATACAGCTTCATTATTATTACCACTAATTAATACTGACAACTCACTTGGTGGAAATAAAAATATTTCTATAGCAACAGAAGATCCTTATGCTGTTGTTACTGAATATCAAAAATCAAAAGAATTAAAAGAATATACAATTACTTTCAATAGAAAAGTAACAGGATTTAATGTTGATGATATTGAAGTATATAATGGTATGAAAGCAAACTTTAGAGCAGTTGAAGAAGATAGAATATTTAAAATTGATGTTACTAGAACTACAACTATAGACCAAACAATAGTAGTACCAGCAAATTGTTGTAATGATATAGAAAATGGAATACCAAACTCATGTTCTATTCCTATACCAAAGGGATTCTACTACTATGGTGGAGTTAAAGAAAATGGACTTGTAGTTAGTGATTCTTCAAGAGATGAATATTTAAATTTCTATGAAAGAGGAACATTTAATATGTCATGTGATGTATCTAACTTTGGTAACAACTTTGTATGGATACCAATAGATTATATTAATGACTCAACAGGTTCTTATTCTAAAAAAGGAAATAGAGAAGTTATAACAAATTCAAGATTTGGTAGAAGAGATTTCGGTAAATATGGATTTGGTACATTTGAAGATTATAGTGAAACAATACCTCAAGACTTAGAAGATTCTATATTAAAATATAATGGTTTTTATGTTGGAAGATATGAAGGTATCTTAGGTTCTGATGGAAGAATGGGAAGTAAGAGAAGTACTAAAAATCCAACTGGATATGTAGGAAGAATTAAAAACTCTGATACTAAATCAGTTATGACATTATACAATTATGTAAGCGCAAGTAATGCAGCAGGAGCAATTAACAAGAGTTACTCAGCTCAATCAAGTGTAGTTGCTCATATGCCTTATGGTGCTGAATGGGATACTGTCATGATGTGGTTAAAAGAATGCGATATAGACGTTGATATGGATAGTTCAAACTGGGGTAACTATCAAAATGTAGAAATACCTGGACTTAAAGTTGCAAATCAACAAGATATTTTAAATACTGGAGTATCAGATCATACAGAAGCAAATCATATATATGATATGGCAGGAAACCTATGGGAATGGACACAAGAAACTTCATCTCAAGGTAATACTGTAAGAGGTGGTGTATATGGATCAGCTGGAACAGAAACACCAGCAGCATTTAGAACAGCATTTGGTAATGCAGCTAATACATTTTTATGTACATCAAGATCATTCTTATATGTTAAATAAAAAAGTTTAAAAAAGTTCGCTTGACAAAAAATTTTTTTAAAAGGTACTTTGAAAAAAGTTAAAAAAGTTAACTTGACAAAAAATTTTTTTAAAAGCACTTTGAAAAAAGTTTAAAAAACTTAACTTGACAAAAAGTTTTTAAAAACTGTTTTAGAAGTTAAAAAATAAAAATGAATTTAAATATAAAATAAAAGTTCGAATAAATTCGAACTTTTATTTTTTTTATATTATCTATATTTTTTATCCATTTAATCCTTTTAATAATTGAAGTATTAATGATTCATGCTGCATACCTTGTGATAACATTGCTTGAGCAACTTGTGATTGAATGCTAGCACGAGCTAAATCCATAATTGCTTTAGCCATATCTGCATCACTAATTCTACTTTCGGCAGCAGTCATATTTTCAGCTTGTGTTTCTAGATTACTGATTGTGAATTCTAATCTATTTGTATATGCACCAATTTTACTTCTTTCACCAGATGCTTTTTTTATAGCTCCATCAAGTAGATCGATAGCAGCATTAGCACCTTCTCTAGTAGTTATATCTATATCAGTTATACCTAATGAATTTGTACTTACTTCACCAATTTCTACTGCGATGGTTTGATTAGCATTTGCTCCTACATGAAGATATAATGCGTTATCATCACCTTCATTTTTATTTTCTCTAGATCCATCAATTAAATTCATTGTATTAAATTCAGTTGTGCTTGATATTCTATTTATTTCTTGCAATAGCTGATTTACTTCTTGTTGCAAAGCTTCTCTATCATCACTAGCATTAGTATCTGTTGCTGCTTGGACAGCTAATTCTCTAATTCTATGTAAGATATTTTCTTGTTCACCTATTGCGCCTTCTGCAACATTAAGCATAGATATTCCATTTTGTGCATTTTGTGCTGCTTGATTTAAACCTCTGATTTGAGCTTTCATTTTTTCTGATATTGAAAGACCAGCAGGATCATCAGCTGCACTATTGATTCTTTTACCTGTTGCAACTACTTTCATAGCTTTAGCATAAGCGTTGTCAGCTTGTCTATAACTATTGGCGATTCCAATTAATGTTGAGTAACTCATAGCTATCCTCCTTGATAGTAAGATTAATATAAATCCATTTATATCTCTATTTTTATTATACTATGTAAAAACATTTTAGTCCATATAACTATGAAAAATAAAGTATTACAAAATGTCATATAAAAAATGCTAAAATCTCTTGAAAATATGCTAAAAATTATGCCCAAAAAAATACAAAAAATATATAAAAAATAGTAGATATTTATTTTAATTATGGTACACTTTTTATTATGGAAGTAGTATGCCCATAAATTGATACTAGAAAGAGAAAACTATGAGAAATTTAACAATTGAAAAAAATTTTTTATTGCATCTTTTAGTTCTTACAATTGTGTTTTTAGGATTAAATTATTTTTATAATTTTAATTTATTTACAGAAACAGAAAATGCAATTAAAGAATATGAAAGTTTAGCAATTGAAGAATTAAATATTATTAGAAATGACACATTAAATAATAAAGAATTAGATGATTATCAAATGTTCGAATATATAAATTTAAATGAAAATGCAATTAACGATACAATTTATCTTTTAAATTATTACATACCTGCATTTTACATTTTACTAATATTACTTTTAGTTTTATTAGAAAAATGGATTTATAAAAGATGGACATTTTATAAATTAGAAAAAACATTTAATTCAGGTAAGGATCGTAGTAAGGAACAACTTATTAAAATCATAAAAGCAAAACTAGATTATAGATATAAAAGAATTAACTTACCAAAACATATTCCTTATATGTGTGTATTCTTATATTTAATTACAATGTTTATTAATCCAGAAAACGTTATCATGTTAAGAGTATTTAACAATATGGTATTTGCTCTTATGTGTATAATAACAATCTTCGGATTTAGAATTGTAATTAGATTCTTTAGAACAAGAAGTGATATAGCTAGATTTTTAATAATCGTTTTAAATATTTTTATAGGAATGTTAATTCCACAAATGTATTTTATTATAGGTTTTATAAGAAGCTTATGGAATGTAAGAATTGTTATAAAAGCTAAATAAAGAAAGGTTGAAAAATGAAAGACGCACGTGTACTTAAAAAAATAAAAAGATACATGATAATATACTCAAGCATATTAGTAGGTCTTGCTTTAGTAGTTACATATTTGATTACTAAAAATATTGGTTGGACAATAATAGGTTCTGTAATTGCATTTTTAATTTCTATTCTTTTAGAATTTGCTTATATAAAAGCAATTAAAAAAATGTATAGAGAAGAAAATGAAATTAAGAGTATAAAAGATGATATAGAAGAAGAACTTGAATATAATACTCCAGTTCCAAATCTAGTTATCGATTACTATGGGAAAATTTTATGGTACAACAACATTGCAATTGATCTATTAGGAAAAAGAGATTTGTTAAATAAAAAATTAAATGAACTTATGACTGATTTAGATCTTGAAGAAATAGTAAAAGCCGAAGGCGAATGTACTATAGAAAACTTTAAATTTGAAAATAAATATTATGACATAAAATCAGAAATGATTAAAAAACAAAATAGATTATCAATGGAATATGAAGTATGTTATGTTTTATATTTCTTTGATGTAACAGAAAAAGTTGAAGTTAAAACAAAATATGAAGATGAAAAAACTTTATTCGGTTATGTATACATTGATAACTATGAAGAAATTTTAAATAGTACTGATGAAACAAAACGACCAATGATGCTTGGAGTTATAGAAAGAAAACTTCAAACATTTGCAAAAGAACTTGGCGGTAGTATTAAGAAGATGGAAAGAGATAGATTCTTATTAGTACTATCAAAAGAAGCTTTAGATAAAATTATAGAATCTAAATTTAAAATTTTAGAAGAAATAAGAAAGATAAATGTAGGTAATGAATTTCCTATTACATTATCAATTGGTTTTAGTTTAGTTGGAGAAACAATTGATGAACTTATGGACTACTCAAAAGATGCTGCTGAACTTGCAGTATCAAGAGGAGGAGACCAAGCAGTAATTAAAAAATTAGAAAATGATTATGATTACTACGGAGCAAAAAGCAAACAAGAAATTGAGGGAACAAATGCATCAAAAGCTAAAGCAAGAATAAAAGCTTATGCGTTAAAAGAATTATTAACACAAGTTGATAATGTTTTAATTATGGGTCACTCAAATCCAGACCTTGATGCTATTGGTTCAGCAATGGGTATGGCAAGAGTATGTAAAGCATTAGGAAAAAATGTTCACGTAGTTCTTAATGAACCTAATAATTCAATTGAAGGTTTATATAATAAAATAATTGAATCAGAAGAATTTGAAGATGATTATTTTATAAAACATGAAGAAGCAAATTCTTATTTAAATGATGATACATTATTAATCGTTGTTGATGTATCAATTCCAAATCATACTGAATGTCCTGAACTTGTTGAAAAGTTTGATAAGGTAGCAGTAATAGATCACCATATAAGAGCAACTCAATTTATTGAAAAAGCTCAAGTAATATATCTTGATCCATTCGCGTCAAGTGCATGTGAAGCTGTTATACAAATTGCACAATATATGTTTGAAAAAATTAAATTTACAGAACTTGATGTTGATGCAATGTTATCAGGAATTTTAGTTGATACAAAAAACTTTATGTTTAAAACTGGAGTTAAAACTTTTGAAGCTGCAGCATATCTTAAAAAATGTGGTGCAGATAATATGAGAGTAAAATCATTCTTCCAAAATGATATTGAATCATTTAAGAAGAAAGCAGAAGCATTTAGAAAAGCAGAAATATATAGAACAAATTTAATTATAACAACATGTCCAAGTCATATAAAAAATCAATATACAGTTGTTGCACAAATTGCTGATGAATTATTAAACATCACAGGAATTGAAGCATCATTTGTTGTATATGAAGGTGATGATGGAGTTTGTTCTATTAGTGCAAGATCTAATGGAAATGTAAATGTACAACTTATCATGGAAGAGATGGGTGGTGGCGGACACTTTATAGCTGCTGGTACACAACTTGTTGATAAGAAAGCAAAAGAAGTTGTTGAAGATATTAAGAAAGCAATTGATTCTTATTTTGGAGAACAAGAAGAAAAAGGTGAAGAAGAATAAAAAAATATTTTTAACAATAAAATAAAAAAACATAAAATAAAAAATATATTTAAGAAAAGATGGGATGACAAAAAATGAATAACAAATTTTTAAACGAAACATGTATAGATGTTTTTAAAGAAATATCTAACATTGGTTCAAGTCATGCAACATCAGCACTTGCTAAAATGCTCGGTGATGTTTTGAAGATGAAAGTTCCAAACGTTAGTATTATTAAAGTAAATGAATTATCTAAACTACTTGGTAATGAAGAACAAGTTGTAGCAGCAACACTTCTTACTATGGATGGTGATGTTAAAGGTATCATGATGAATATCTTTAATGAAGAGTCAACTAAAAAGTTAATAGATATGGTTATTCATAGAAAACTAAATACACTAGGTGATATTACTGAAATCGAAACATCTTTCTTAAAAGAATTAGGAAACATTTTAACAAGTGCATACCTAAGTGCACTTGGAACGCTTACCAATTTAAAGATAATACCTTCGGTTCCAAATTTATGTGTTGATATGGCAGGAGCAATTTTATCAGTGCCGGCAATTCAATATGGAATTATGAGCGATGATATGATGCTTATTCAAACTCAATTTGAAAGTTCAACAGAAGTTCTTACAGGATATTATTTATTAGTTCCTGATGAACCTTCATTTATAAAAATATTATCAAGCTTAGGAGTAAGTATTAGTGAGTGATAGTGTATCTATCAATGATATGATTAAAGTCGGAATGGGAGACTTTAAAGTTGGTAAAGCACCAGCACAAATTATCACACTAGGTCTTGGTAGTTGTGTTGGAATAACAATGTACGATAGGGTTACAAAAGTAGGTGGTATGCTTCATGCTATGCTACCTGAATCTTCAAGAATACTTGATGGTTCTAACAAAGCAAAATTTGTTGATACAGGTATTGTTGAATTATTAACTGCACTAGAAACTGCTGGTGCAAGTTTAAATAGACTAGAAGTAAAACTTGCTGGAGGAGCTGCGATGTTCCCGAACATTGTAGACACTGCAAGCCCAGTTCTTCAAATTGGAGCTAACAATGTTAAAGCAACAAAACAATGGCTTGCTAAATTTGGTTTAAGATTAACAAGCGAAGAAACTGGAGAAAATTTTGGTAGAACAATTGTTCTTGATCTTAATACAGGTGATCTTGAAATAAGAGCCATCGGTCAAGAAGTAAGACATATATAAAAGAAATAAAAAGCGTAATGGTATAGGAGAAGAGATGAGCAGTATAATTAAAGATGCAGAAAGATTAGAAAAATTATGGGAAGAATATAAGAAAGCACCAAGAAAAGAATTAAAAGATGAATTAATAGTTGGATATGCTCCACTAGTAAAATATATAGCAGGAAGAATGAATGTTTATCTTGCTAATAATGTTGAATATGATGACTTAGTAAGTTATGGAGTATTCGGTTTAATAGATGCAGTTGATAAATATAAATTAACTAAGAATGTTAAATTTGAAACTTATGCTTCACTAAGAATTAGAGGTGCAATTTTAGATAACATAAGAAAGATGGACTGGATTCCAAGAACACTTAGACAAAAACAAAAGATGCTTGATAAAGCATTAAGTGAACTTGAAGCAGAACTTGGCAGATTCCCAACTGAAGAAGAAATAGCTAAAAAATTAGATATTAAAATTGATGAAGTAAATAAATTAGTTCAAGAAACAACAGTATCATCTGTTATAAGTTTAGATGATTATACTGATCAAAATTATGAATCAAATATTCTTGAAGTAAAAGAAGAAAATATTTCAGCGTCTCCAGAAAAACAAGTTGAAAAAGAAGAAGTTAAAAAACTTTTAAAAGAAGCTATGGAAGATTTAAATGAAAGAGAAAAGAAATTAGTATTCTTATATTACTTTGAAGAATTAACATTAAAAGAAATTAGTAAAGTTCTTGATGTATCTGAATCAAGAATTTCACAATTACATTCTAATATATTATTAAAGCTTAGAAGAAAATTAGGAAAATATCAATCAATTTTATTTGATTAATAATATATATTAAAAATTATTTTTTATATGGGTAAGTATTTTAGGAGGTACATATAATGAGCGAAATAGAAGAAATAGACAATCTTATTAATGACGCCGTTGCAAATGATAATGCAAATGAAAAAGCAATTATCGAAGTATCACAAGATAAGATGACAGCTACTATTAGTTTTAGTAGACCAGGAGATGGAGGAGAATATTTAACAATAGAACAAATTCAAGCAATGATTTCTGCAGAAGGAATTGTTAGCGGAATTGATAATGAGTTACTTGAAATGTTAGCTCTTCCTACAAAAACATATGACTTTGCAATTGAATTTGCACATGGTAAAGAACCTATTGAAAGTAAGGATGCATATATTGAATATACATATGATCCAAAAAGTGAAGTTCACGTACCTCAAGCAAACGAAGATGGTTCAGTTGACTTATTCAACTTAAACTTAATTCAAAACGTAAAAAAAGATGAAGTACTTGCTGTCTTGCATCCAATGGAAGAAGGAGAAAATGGTGAAGATATTTTTGGTAACATAGTTACTGTTCAACCAGGAAAACCTACACTTCTTTCATGTGGTAAAGGTGCATACATTACAGAAGATGGATCACAAGTTATCTCTGAAATGGATGGACAATTAATTTATGATAATGGAAAAATTACTGTACAAAATATATTTGAAGTAAAAGGTGATGTTGATGCATCAACTGGTAACATTACATTCCTTGGTAGTGTAAATATTCAAGGAAGTGTTAAATCAGGATTTAAAGTTATTGCTGATGGTAACATAGAAGTTGGTGGTGTTATCGAAGCTGCTGAAATTGAAGCTGGTGGTGATGTTATCGTTACTGGTGGTGTTCAAGGAAATAAAGCAGGATCAATTAAAGCTAAAGGAAATGTAATTAGTAAATTCTTTGAAAACTCAAAAGTAGTTGCAGAAGGAGATGTAGTTGCCGATGCTATCATGCACAGTGATGTTAAATGTTCTGGTATGGTAAAAGCTGAAGGTAAAAAAGGATTAATAGTTGGTGGAGTTATTGATGCATATAAAGGAATCAGAGCAAAAACTATTGGATCACATATGGCAACAGCAACAGAACTTAATGTTGGTATTAGTATAGAAATTGGTGAAAAATATAAAGAATTTGGTGAAGCTCTTCAAAACAAAAAGAAAGATTTATTACAAGCTGAACAAATTATAAATATTTTAGCAAATAAGAGAAGAGAACTTGGAGGACTTCCAAGAGATAAAGAAGATATGCTTCTTAAAGCATTAAAAACTAGAGAATATTTACTAAGTGTTATACCATCTCTTGAATCAAAAATTAGTGAATTAAGAGATTTAATTGACCACATTAATAGATATTCAATAGAAGCTACAGATACCATCTTTACAGGGGTTAAAGTAAACATAGCCAATGAAAAGAAAATTATTTCTGAAGAATTAACTCATGCTAGATTAACTAAAAAAGATGGAGAAATTAAAGTAGATATCCTATAAAAATTACCTATAAAAAATATAAAAAAGTAACATATAAAAAAATAGAAAAAGATAATAAAAAATTTTTTATTATCTTTTTTTATTTTATAAAAATATTATATAAAAATTAGAGTTTCTTATAACCATCTATATATCAATGATACAAGGCATATATAAATTATAAAAATATTAAAAAAATAATTATAATATTTATAAAAAACGTTAATAAAAAATTTTTTTCTATCGATATATCATAGAGAGATGTAAAATGAATTATTGGTATAAAATATTTATTTTATGATTAAATTTTCATTTATGTAAACTACGAGAAAACTTAGGAATTTCCTAGCAAATTTTTATTTAAGTTTTTTAATAAAATGCTTGAAATATAAAAAAAATTCGGTAAGATATAAATTGAAAGTTTATAAATTTATTTGAAATGAAATTAGAAAAATCTCTGTAAGCTTTTAACAACAAGGATTAGAAAAGATTTTAGAAAAGGTTTAGATTGAATTGGTTGTGGGGAAAATAATTCAACGGACTGAATTATTCCATAACTTTAACATATAGGAGGATAGGATGATTAACAACATTTTGATGGTTTCTTCAGAAGCCGTTCCTTTCGCCAAGTCAGGAGGACTTGCCGATGTTGCCGGAACATTACCAAAAGCAATAGTTGATAACGGATATGACATAAGAGTAGTGTTACCTTTATATAAAACTATAAAGGATAAGTTTAAAAAAGACATGACTAAGTTATGTTCTTTTAACGTTCGCTTAGGTTGGAGAAATCAAACTGCTAATATATATGAATATAAATTACAAACTGAAAAAGGAAACACATTAATATATTATCTAATTCAAAATGATTATTATTTTGAAAGAGATTCATTATATGGTTTCAATGATGACGGGGAAAGATTTATGTTTTTCTCAAAAGCAGTTTTAGAAATGTTACCTCAAGTAGGATTTAAACCTGAAATGATCCATTGTAACGATTGGCAAACTGGAACAATTCCATGTATGCTAAAAGAAGTTTACGCAAAGAGAAATTCTTTCTATAAAGATATGAAAACATTATATACAATTCATAACTTAAAATTCCAAGGAATTTGTGGTTTTGAATTCTTAGAAATGATGGAACTTGATTCATCATATTTCACAGCAGATAAATTAGAATTCTGGGGTGGAGTATCAATGATGAAAGCCGGAATTCTATATTGTGATAAATTAAATACAGTAAGTGAAACTTACTCAAGAGAAATTCAATTACCTTCTTACGGATGTCAACTTGATGGATTACTAAGAAGTGTAAATGATAAATTATATGGAGTATTAAATGGAATAGATAATGATTTCTATAATCCAGCAACAGATCACTTACTATTTAAGAACTATGATATTAATACATTTAATAATAAATTAGCAAACAAGATGAAGTTACAAGAAGAAATGGGACTTGAAGTAAATATTGATGTTCCACTTATTGCAATGGTATCTAGAATTACTGATCAAAAAGGATTCGATATGGTTGCAGAAAAAATGGATGAACTTTTATCACTTAATGCACAATTTATTATTCAAGGAACTGGTGAACAAGGTCTTGAAGACATGTTTAGATACATGGAATCAAAAGCACCAGGAAGAGTTAAAGCTAATTTAGTTTTCTCTGAAGAAATGGCTAACAAGATTTATGGATCTGCTGATATGATTTTAATACCATCAAGATTCGAACCTTGTGGACTTACACAATTAATTAGTTTCAGATATGGAACTGTTCCAATAGTTAGACATACTGGAGGACTTGCTGATACTGTTCTTAGTTATCAACCATCAACTGGTGAAGGAACAGGATTCTCATTTAGAAGATGTGATGCTAATGAAATGATGGTAGCAGTTCGTGAAGCTATAAGAATATATGAAGATAAAGCTAAGTGGAATGAATTAACTAACAACATTATGAAGTTAGATTATTCATGGAATACTTCAGCTATGAAATATGTTAAACTATATGAAGGTGCAACTGGTCATGCAGATAATGAAACTAGGAAGATGTTAAAAAAAGTTTTCCAAGTTGCATAAAAGGAGGAATAGATGATAGATAGATTTGCTGTTTTCAGTGATGAGACAGAAAATTTTGTATCACCATATGCCCCAAAGAGTGGAGACACAGTTACTTTCAAAATTAGAACAAAGAAAAAAGATTTTGAAAGGGTATCAATATGTTTTGATGACATTACATATCCAATGGTATCTACAAAACCTAAACAAAAAGAAAAATTCGAATTTTTTACTACAACAGTTAATGTATTAAAAAGTTCTACTTATTATTATGTGCTTGAGACTAAAAATGGTAGCAAGCACTATTTTAATAAATATGGTTTTGTTGATCAACTTAACCCAGATTTTAATTTTAGAATCGTAACAGATTTTAAAGTTCCACTTTGGGCAAGAGGAGCGGTAATGTATCAAATCTTTGTCGACAGATTTTATAATGGAGACATTACAAATGATGTTGAAACAAACGAGTATATGTATCGTGGTAAAGCTTGGGTAAATGGTAGAGATGTTGATGTTAAAGAATATGTAGAAAAAGTTGATGATTGGTATGAACATCCTCTTGTTAAAGATAACACTAGATTTTATGGTGGAGACTTAAGAGGAGTAATAGATAAATTAGATTACTTAGAAGACCTTGGCGTTGATGTAATTTATTTTAATCCATTATTTGTTTCGCCAAGTAATCATAAATATGACACACAAGATTATGATTATGTTGATCCTCATTTTGGTGTTATTATTAATGATGCAGAAAAAGTTTTAACAAAAGATTCTACAAGTAACAAAGAATCAGAAAAATATATTACAAGAGTTACTAACTTCGAAAATCTTGAAGCAAGTAATGAGTTATTAAGAACAGTAATTGATGAAGCACATAAGAGAGGAATGAAAGTTATACTTGATGGTGTATTTAATCATTGCGGTTCATTTAATAAATGGCTTGATAGAGAACAAATATATGAAGGTGAAGAAGGATATGAAAGTGGAGCTTTCACTAGTAAAGATTCACCATATCATGACTTCTTTAAATTCTATGAAGATAAGTGGCCAAATAATTTAAACTATGATAGATGGTGGGGATTTGAAGAACTACCAAAATTAAATTATGAAGAATCAGAAAAACTTCGTGAGTATGTTATGCGTATTGCTCGTAAGTGGGTTAGCGCACCATACAATGCTGATGGATGGAGACTTGATGTTGCAGCTGATTTAGGTTTTAGTAGAGAATTCAATCATGAGTTCTGGAAAGAATTTAGACGTAATGTTAAAGAAGCAAATCCTGAAGCAATTATTCTTGCTGAACATTATGAAGATGCATATGATTGGTTATGTGGTGATGAATGGGATACAATTATGAACTATAATGCATTCATGGAACCACTTAGTTTTTTACTAACAGGTATGGAAAAGCATAGTGATTCATCAAGTCCAGAAATGTTTGGTGATACAACAAGATTTTGCGAAACTATGAAATGGTTCCAAGGTCGTATGCCAATTCAATCTGTTGAAGTTTCAATGAATGAATTATCAAATCATGATCACTCAAGATTCATGACTAGAACAAATAGATCTGTAGGAAGAATTAATACACGAGGAGCAAGTGGAGCTAGTAGTGGAATTAATAAAGGTATATATAAAGAAGCTACAGTATTCCAAATGACATGGCCTGGTGCTCCAACAATTTATTATGGAGATGAAGCAGGAGTTACTGGATGGACAGATCCTGATTCAAGAAGACCATATCCATGGGGAAGAGAAGATAGAGAGTTAATAGAATTTACAAAAGCAATTATTAAAATTCATAAAGAACACCAAGCATTAAAAACTGGATCAATCATGTATCTAGTAAAAGATTATAATTTACTTTGCTATGGTAGATTTAATGATGAAGAAAAAATGATTGTACTTATAAATAATAATGACAACTCATATCATATGGATGTTAATATTCCAGTTGAAAGACTTGGATTATTTGATGGAGATAAAGTAAAAACTATTTTCGGATCAAATATATCTGGCTTTAATACTAAGGAAAAAATCAAAACTGTAGAAAATGGACATTTAACAGTAGGTATTGATGCATATAGCACTGTAATACTTACATCAAAAATCTAAGAATTTAATAAAAATGATATAAAAAATTATGTAGAGCAAGAAATAACTATCTTGTGGATAACTTTCAAATTTATGGTAAAAATGGCGAGTTATCCAAGTTATCCACAACTTTACATAATTTTTTTGTGGAAAAATTACCATTTTCCATATATTTTTTACATATTATATGAAGTTATGCACAAATAAAGGGTTTGCGAATTTACCCATTTTTTGTATTACCAATTTGAAAAATATTTACCAAATTTGTATACAAATATACCAGAAAAATACTAAAAATATATTATTGAAATATATATTTATAAATTGTTGAAAAATAAAATTTTACATGTATAATAAACGTATAAAGTAGGAAGGTTATATATTCTTACAAACATTATAATTAATAGGAGAGTGAAAAGATGAATATCAAATTGACAGGAAAAAACATCGATTTAACTGATGGATTAAAGGAAAGAGTAGACGACAAAATGTCAAAACTTGATAAATATTTTAACAAGGATGTAGACGCTCAAGTAACTTTAAAAGTACAAAAATTAGATCAAATCGCTGAAGTAACAATTCCACTAAAAGGAACAATTTTAAGAGCAGAAGTTAAAGATAAAGATATGTATAATTCTATAGACACTGTTGTTCAAAAATTAGAAAAACAATTACAAAAATTCAGATCTAAATTAAGAGATAAACATAGAGATGATAACGTATTTGTTGGACCAATGATTGAAGATGGACAAGATGAATACGCTGAAGAAATACAAATCAGTAAAGTAAAACATTTTGAATTAATACCAATGAGTGATGAAGAAGCTGTTATGCAACTTAACTTATTAGATCATGATTTCTATATGTACAAAGATACAAAAGATTTCAATGTAAGAGTTGTATATAAAAAAGGTGACGGAACTTATGGTGTAATCGCTGCTGAATAAAAATAAAATAATATATAAGTAGAGACCTTGTCTCTACTTTTTTTATTGCTATAATATTTTTTAGTGAGGTGCATTATGGATAATAATGAAAAAGATGTTGATATAAAAAATGAAAATATAAATGAAGAAAATAAAAATATAAATGAAACTGAAACTGAAACTGATATTAAAGAAGAAAGTAGTGAAGAAAATTTTTCAATAAAAAATTTTTTTGCTAAACATAAAACTTCTATAAAATATATTTCATTTGGAATAGTAATTTTTATTTTAATAATATTATTCTTAACAATTTTTCTTGGTGATAAATTAGCTGATGCTAATTTAAAAAATATTAAAACACTAGAAAATATTTTTAAAGAAGATATTGGAGTGGTAACATTAGATCCTGGTCATGGTGGTGAGGTTCCTATATCAGCTCCTGATCTTCAAGAAAAAGAAAAAGATGATGTATTAAAACTTTGTTTATTAATTGAAAAAGAATTAAAAGATAGAAATGTTAAAGTTATTATGACAAGAAAAGATGATAGTAGTGTTGAACTTGAAGAAAGAGCTGAGATTGCAAACAAAAATAATTCAGATTTATTTTTATCTATTCATAGAAACATTTCTGATGTTGGTGATCATATTAATGGTATCGAAGTTTGGCTTGCATATGATAAAGGTGAAATAAGTGATATATATGGAACTAATCTTCATGATGCATTACTTGCAAGTCACATACAAAGTGATAGAGGAATTAGATATGGCAGCATGACTAATCCTAAAGAAAATTATAAAGTAAATGGATTAACAACTATGCCTAGTGCACTTATTGAACTTGGTTTTATGACTAATGATATAGACAATGAACTTTATGATGCATACATGAGTGAATATGCTGTTAATTTAGCAGATGCAGTTGTTAAAACTTTAACTTATATGAATGAAAATAAATAAGACATATATATAATGAAGGAAAAAGTAAGAAATATTTTCCAGGAGGTGACTTAAGCTATGGAAATACCTAGCGTTTTAAGATCTAACCTTTGTACTTTGACAGAGAAGTATAAATTGAGTGATTTAAAACTTGCTCTAAATAACATTACAACTAGATATATGGATGAATACAGGGATGGAAGCAGTTTACTTAATAAAGACATAGAAGCAGTAAGCTATGCTAATGTTAGAATGGCTGCTACATATGCTGCTTTGTATCATGTTTTTAGTGATATGCTTAAATATATAAATGAAGAAGATATTCCAAGAAGCATGCTTGATGTTGGAGCTGGAACTGGTAGTGCTAGCTGGGCTGCTTGTGAACTTATTAATATGAATGAAATAGTTTGTCTTGAAAGAGAAGATGCTATGATGAATTTAGGAAAAGAATTAATGAGTAAAGATTTTTCGTGTGATAATGTTAAGTGGGAAAAGTTTGATATATCAAAAAATAAAATTGCTAATAAAAAAGATTTAGTTGTTGCATCATATATGATCAATGAATTAAATGATGATATTAAAGAAGATGTTATTAATGAACTTTGGAATAGTACAAATAAATTTTTAGTAATAGTAGAACCTGGTACTATGATGGGATTTAATAATATTAAAAAAGTAAGAAAGATTTTACTTGATAAAGGAGCAAATATTGTATCACCATGTCCATCATGTGATTGTAAAATTTCTGATGATGATTGGTGTCATTTTACTCAAAGAATTGCTAGAACAAAAATTCATAAAGAACTTAAAGAAGGAGATGTTCCTTATGAAGATGAAAAATTTAGTTATATAGTTTTATCAAAAGTTAAAACTGATAATTGTAATTTAAGAGTTATGCGTCATCCTCAAATTGAACAAGGTAAAATTACAATTACTTGTTGCACTAAAGATGGTGTAGGAGAAAAAGTATTTAGAAAAAAAGATGACGATTATAAAACTATAAAGAAATTAAATTGTGGAGATTCAATTTAGTTTGTTTGACAAATAAATCTTAGAGTGATAAATTAATTTAGTTAATTTATTTAGGAGTTATTATATGAATAGAATTATAAAAATGATTGATAAGAAAGTTAACGTAGATGAAATGAGTCCAGCAAATCTTGCTTATGTTGGTGATGCTGTTTTTGAAATCTATGTTAGATCAAAAATTACACTTGAAGCAAATAGAACAATAAAAGATTTAAATAAAGAAGCTATGAAATATGTTAAAGCAAATATGCAAGCAGAATGTTTTAAACATATTGAAGATATGCTTACTGAAGATGAACTTGAAATCTATAAGAGATGTAGAAATCATAAAGGAAGAATTTCATCTAATAGTGCTACAGTTTCTGATTATAGAATGGCAACTGGTCTTGAAGGTTTACTTGCATATTTATTCCTAAAAGAAAAATTTGATAGACTAGATGAAATTATGGAAGAAATATTTAAATTTAAAAATGAAGAAATAAAATAAGGAGATTAGATAAATGAGTAATACAACTAAAAAGTTTGTAACAGGAGCAACAATTCTTGCAATAGCAGGTATACTAGCAAAAGTATTAAGTGTATTTTTTAGAATACCACTTGCAAGTGATGCTATGCTTGGTGATGAAGGAATAGGTTATTATCAATTTCCTTATCCAATATATACATTATTAATTTCAGTTTCTTATTTAGGATTACCTTCAGCAATTTCTAAATTAGTTTCTGAAAGAATTGCAAAAAATAAATATAAAGAAGCACATGAAATTTTTAAACATACATTCTGGTTACTTGTAATCTTTGGTGCACTATCAAGTGCATTTATGATTTTCGGTTGTGATTGGATTATTAGTTCACAAAAATGGCCAGTTGAAGCAAAGTGGTCTTTACTTGGATTAAGTATGGCGCCATTCTTTGTATCATTCATGGGTGCATTCCGTGGATATTTCCAAGGTATGCAAAACATGACACCAACTGCTGTATCACAACTTATTGAATCATTTGTTAGAGTAATCGTTGGTGTTGGACTTGCTGCATTAGTTTTATTTAGCATTGATAAATCTAATTTAGGACTTGCTGCTGGTGGAGCATCATTTGGTGCAACAGCAGGTGCTTTATTTGGAGCAATATTCCTTGCTATTATGTATGCAGTAAATAGAAAGAAAATTAAAGAAACATTTAGTAAAGATGAAGGATCAGTTAAAGTTGGATTTAGAAAAGCAGCTTGGCTTGTAATTGGAGTTGCGCTACCTATTACACTTGGTGCTGCAATAAATTCTGTTATTACTTGGATTGATTCAAACTTAATTGTTGATAGATTAATAACTGCACTTGGTATGGATGAAAAAGTAGCAACAGGTTTATATGGAATTATTAGTGGTAAAGCAATTACACTTGTTAATGTACCACTTACTATTTCACAAGCTGTTGTACTTTCAGTAATGCCAGCTATTAGTGAAGCTGTTGCAAAAAATAATAATGAAGAAGTTCATGATAAAATTCAAACTGGATTTAGATTTGTAATGTTAATATCACTTCCATGTATGGCAGGATTAATTGCATTATCTACACCAATCATGAGATTATTATATGGAGCAAAAACAGGTGGTGGTGATACACTTGCAATCTTAAGCGCATCATTAATATTTGTTATGCTTGGACAATTATTTGCTGCAGCACTTCAAGGTATGGGAAAATTCTATTTACCTATTGGTAACCTTGCAATCAGTGCAGTATTTAAATATGTATTAACATATTACTTAACAGGAATAGAAAGTTTAAATGTAAATGGAGCAGCAATAGCTACAGTAATTACATATATGATTTATGCAATTTTAAATTTAATATTTGTAAAAAAATATTCTCACTATCATGTAAAAGAAAAAATGAATGCAATATTCAAACCAATACTTGCAACAGTTGTTATGACAGTATTAACACTAGCTGCTTATTATGGATTAATGTTACTTAACCTTGATTTTAGAATAGCTACATTAATTAGTATTTGTGTTGGTGGTATTACATACTTTGCAGTTTTATTAATTGCAAAAACATTAAACAAAGATGATTATGAATCATTACCATGTGGTGAAAAAATTTATAAACTATTACATAAATTTCATTTAGCATAATAATAATTTTTAAAATAATTTAGAACTAACAAATATATTTTTGCTAGTTCTATTTTTTTATAATTTTTTTATATATTTTTTTCTGTTTTTTCAATACTTGACTAAACTCGGGAATCGTAATATAATTGGGGCGATAACTTGTACTAATTTAGTATATTAATAGTTTTAATAATAGTGGAGGAATGCTAGATGAAGGCTAATGTGTTTTCAATCTACTCTGACGAACTCCGGTTCGTAAAACCTTTTATGCCCAAGAAAGGCGATGAAGTAGCGTTTTCAATTAAAGCATATGAGAAAGATTTTACAGCTGTTAAGCTTGTAATATATGAAGATTTTTCTACGATCGATAATGGAATTAAAAATCATCGATTTGTAAGACATGTCATAGACATGGAACTTGATAAAGAAAAAATTGCATATATGAAGCAAAAAGGTTTCCCTGGAAACTTTGATTATTACACAGCTAAGTTTACTGTTAATAACAGATGCTTTTATCATTATGAATTAATTGATTGGGACGGACAAACAGTTTATTATAACTGGAAGACATGGGGAAGAAATTTAGAGAGCGAAAGATCTCTTTTCTATCAGTATGATTTTCAGTATAATTTTCAGATTGTTCCTGATATGATCATCCCTAACTGGGCAACCAATAGTTTAAACTACCAGGTTTATATTGATCGTTTTTATAACGGTGATAAAACCAATGACGTAGTTGATTGGGAGTGGATGAATAGACCAAATGAATCACCAAAGAAATTATCTCCAGAAGAAAAAGAATATGTCTATACAGCAAAAGATTGGAATGACTTCCCGGATGTATATGATGTAAATAAATTTTATAATGGAGATCTTGAAGGCTTAAGGAAAAAATTAAAATACTTAAAGAGTATTGGTGTTTCCTGCCTATACTTAAATCCGATTTTCTTGTCGCCAAGCAATCATAAATACAACATTCAAAATTATGAGTACATTGATCCTCATATTGGTCGTATTGTAAGAGATGCTGATGGCGTGCTTGATAAAGATAGTGTATCTAACATTGAATCGAAAAAGTATGTTGAAAGAATTACTAACCAGGCTAACCTTGATGCAAGTAATGAATTATTTATTCGTCTTGTTGAAGAAGCACATAAGAATGGAATTAGAATTATACTTGATGGTGTATTTAATCATTGCAGTAGTTTTAATCCATGGCTTGATAGAGGTTCTTTCTATGCTAATGCAACTGGTGTTGAAAAAGGAGCTTACTTAAATCAGAATAGTCCTTATCATAATTATTTTTTATTCCATGAAAATAAAATGAGATATAATGATAGTTATGATGCGTGGGCTGGTTTTGATACTTTGCCAAAATTATATTATGAAGGATCGAAAGAACTCGAAGACTACATAATGAATATTGCAAAGAAGTGGATTAGTCCTCCTTACAATGCTGATGGTTGGAGAATTGATGTTGCTGCAGATCTTGGATGTAGTAGAGAATATAATCATTACTTCTGGAGAAGATTTAGAGAAGAAGTTAAAAAAGCAAACCGTGATGCAATTATTATTGCAGAATATTATGGAGATCCTGCATCTTATCTTGAAGGTGATGAATGGGATAGCATAATGGGTTATCGTTCTTTTATGGAACAGGTTGGTTATTTCTTTACAGGTATGGATAAGCATTGTAACTTTGACAAAGATAATTCTAAGTATGGTAATGCAGGACTTCTTATGGATACTATGAGATGGGAAATGTCACGTATGCCAATTCAGTCATTACTTTGTCAGTTTAATCAAATTTCAAATCATGATCACGCAAGATTTTTAACTAGAACAAAAGGTGAGAAGGGAAGAATCGAAACAAATGGTTCATCATCTGCTAACTTAGGAATTAATCCTGGTATATATAAAGAAGCAACAGTATTTATGTATACATGGTATGGTATGCCAACAATCTATTATGGAGATGAAGTTGGACTTGCCGGATGGACTGATCCTGATAACAGAAGACCTTACCCTTGGGGAAGAGAAGATCTTGAGTTTTTATGTTTCCACAAAAGCTTAAATGATATTTGCAAAAAATATCGAAGCTTAAAAGATGGATCGTTAAGACCAATTAAGATAGAAGAAAATCTTTTATCATATGCGAGAATTAATGATGAAGAAATTTCTCTTGTGGTATTTAACAACCGAGATAATAAACATCTTGAAAATATTAAGATTGATGTTTGGATGCTTGGTATTCCAGATGGTGCAAAAATGAAAATAGTATTTAGATCTAATGTTGCAAGTTCAATTGTTTCTGAGAAAGAAGTAATTGTATATCGTGGACAGATAGAAATAAAATTAGTTTCTTTTGCAACAGCTATTATTGTTTATGACTATAGTGAAAAATAAATATTAAGTTTATAATTACCCGTCACTTAAATTTGTTACGTATTAAATTGTTTATAAAAAAGAGGATTTAAAAATGAAGAATACAAAAATTGTAGCAATTTCATTCTTTGGGCTTATGTTTTTAATGATGGCGTTATTGACTTTTGGATGTATTAGTTCGATTTTTTCATTGAACTTTGCAGTTGTCCCTACAATTTGTGCACTTATTATGTCGGCTATTTTTGCTTCATTTACATGGTGCATTATTGATAGTTTTAAACGAGGCTATAAGGATTTTTAATTACAACTTAATATAGAATACGGGAGCTGATGCTCCCGTTATTATTTATAGGGGGAAATTATATATGATTAATTTTGATGGTAAGAAATTATTTTATAGTATGCATCCTAATTTTTTTGAAGATGAATATATAAAATCTATTTCTAGTGAAAAAATTTATGATGAACAAATTTTATTCCTTGATGAATATGATCATAATGTATATAATAAAAATTTTGATGATAATATTTCATTTGGATTTTATGATGGAGATTTAGATGAGTTCAAAAAATCAGTTGCACTTGTTGTTGAAAGATGGACTTTATACTTCAGAGAAGATACAAGAATTTATTGTGCTTATTTAGGAGATGAAATAGCAAGTTTTTGTATGGTTGAAGATATGGGTTTACATTATGCTGGTGACAAAATAATTAAAGTTGGCGGACCTGGATGCGTTGGAACTATTCCGAAATATAGAAATTTAGGTATAGGATTAACAATGGTTAATAATGTGACTCAAATTTTAAAAGACGAAGGATATGACGTAAGTTACATTCACTACACAGGTGTTCCGAACTGGTATAGAAAACTTGGATACGAAACTTATCTTAGATGGAATAAATTTGGACCTTTAGAATAATAAAACTTAATATAGAAAAAAGAAAGTTCTCTTATGAGAACTTTCTTTTTTTGTAATGAAATTTTAATCTAATATATACTTGCTTATTTATTAATGTTGTGCTATTATAATAGTTAATACGAAATATTTAAATGCTTTGAAAAAGAGGAGTAAGTTATAAACTGATTCAAGAGAGAAGAGGTCACCGGGTGTAAGCCTTTTTAATAAAGAATAACTGAAGGTAGCTTTGGAGCA
>JAKSVV010000079.1 GCA_024407775.1 Clostridia bacterium | reverse complement strand
TTGAAACTACTGAAGAAATTACAGGGATTGTAGGTATAATTGGAGAAGAAAGAGCAAAAGCTGCTCTTCAATTTGGTTGTACAATTGATAAGAAGGGATACAACATGTACATCGCTGGTGAAAGCGGTGGAGGTAAAACTACTTATGCAAAAACTTATATTAATAAAGTTGCACAAGGGAAAGACGTACCTTTTGACTGGGTTTATGTTTATAACTTTGATTTTCCTGATAATCCTATCGCATTAAGCTTCCATGCTGGTGAAGGAAAAGTCTTTAGAAAAGATATGGATGATTTTATTGAAGACTTATTAGTTCAAGTTAAAAAAGCATTCAGTGAAGAAGAATATGAAAAACGTAAAAAGAAAATATTAAAAGCTTTTGAAAAACAAAAAGAAGATTTAATGGATGAAATTTCTGTTAAAGCTGAAAGTTTAGGATTTGTTGCAAAAGCTAGTTCAACAGGAATTTATTTCTTGCCACTTGTTGATGGAGAAATGATTAATGAAGAACAATATGCAGAACTTCCTGAAGAAGTACAAATGAAGATTCAAGAAAATTCTAGAATCATTCAAAGTGAAGCTGCTGAAATGATGAAGAAGATTAAAGCAATAGATAAAGAAATTAAAAAGAAAGTTGAAAGACTTGATTATGAAATTGGTTTATTTGTTGTAGGAAATTCTCTTCAAGATTTAAAGAGAAAATATGCTGACCATCCAAAGGCTGCAACATATTTAGATAAAGTTAAAGAAGACATCTTAGAAAATATTAAGAGTTTATATCAAGAAGAAGATGCAGAAGCTGAACCTCAATTCCCTTGGGGTGGAAATAGTAAAAAAGATATCGTAAAAAAGTATAAAGTAAATTTATTTATCGATAACTCTCAACAAAAAGGAGCACCTTTAATAGTTGACTATAATCCAAACTTCTACAACTTAGTTGGTAAAGTAGAATATCAAAATGAAATGGGTAACTTAGTTACAGACTTTACTCAAATCAAACCTGGATTATTACATCAAGCTAATGGAGGATATTTAATTCTTCAAATTGATGATATACTTAAAAAACCATTCGCATGGGATGCAATTAAGAGATCATTAAAAACAAAAGAAATTGAAATTGAAAGTTTACGTGATCAACAAGGTGCAGTTGTTATATCATCATTAAAACCAGAAAACATTCCACTTGATATTAAAATAATTTTAGTTGGATCAAATTACATGTACCATGTATTATATGAAAATGATGAAGACTTCCATAAATTATTTAAGATCAAAGTAGATTTCGATATTGAAGCAGAAAAGAATGCTAAGAATATTAAATTAATGGCTAAGTTCATTAGAAACTTTGTTGATACAGAAAAGACACCTCATTTAGATAAATATGCAGTTGCTGAAATGATTCAATATTGTTCTAGAATGGCTGAAGATCAAACAAAGATTACAACAAGATATAATGAAATTGTTGAAATCTTAATTGAAGCAAATGGTTGGGCTCAACTTGAAGGAGCAAAACTAATTAAGAAAGAACATATTGAAAAAGCATTACATGAAAAAGAAATGAGATCTAATCTTTACGAAGAAAAAATGGATAAGCAAATTGATGATGAAATGATTATGCTTGATTGTAAAGGTGAAAGAATAGGACAAATTAATGGTCTTGCAGTTCTTGATACTGGAGATTATACATTTGGTAAACCTACAAGAATCACTGCTACAACATATATGGGTAGATCAGGAATTGTTAATATAGAAAAAGAAGCTAGTATGAGTGGTAAGATTCATAACAAAGGTGCACAAATTTTAGCTGGTTACTTAGGACATCAATATGCACAAGATAGACCACTTGCACTTGCTGCTAGAATTTCATTTGAACAAAACTATTCAGGAATTGATGGAGATAGTGCATCTAGTACAGAACTTTATGCAATTCTTTCTTCACTTGCTGATGCACCAATTAAACAATCACTTGCAGTTACAGGATCAATTAACCAATGGGGAGATATTCAACCAATTGGTGGTGTAATGTATAAAGTTGAAGGATTCTTTAAACTTTGTAAGACAAGAGGTTTAACTGGTGATCAAGGTGTTATTATTCCTTGGCAAAATGTTAAAGAATTAGTTCTAAAGAAAGAAGTTATAGATGCTGTAAAAGATGGTATGTTCCATATCTATCCTGTTCATACAATTGAAGAAGGTATAGAAATCTTAACAGGAGTACCTGCTGGTAAACCAGATAAGAATGGTAAGTATCCTGAAGATAGTATCCATGGAAGAGTAAATGCTAAACTTACAAGATTCCATAAAGAAACATCAAGATATGATGAAGATCATGTTGTAGATAAAAGAAAAACAAAAACTACAACAAAGAAGAAATCTAGTTTAGACTCAATGGATACAGATGACTATGATGAAGATTTAGATTAATTATATAAGAGCTATAAATTTTATAGCTCTTTTTTAATGTATATATAATATGAAGGAAAAATTCTTGAACTCTCATTTTAAAGTGCTATAATAGTAGGAAATAAGGGGGTTATATGAGATTAGATAACGTATTAGTTAGTGACGGATTTTTTGAAACCAGAACAAAAGCTCAAGGTGCTATAAAAGATGGTATTATCGAAGTAAATGGTAAACTTGTTACTAAACCTAGTTTTGATGTTCCTGATGAATATAAAATCAAAGTAATAGGCGAAACATTAAGTTATGTATCTCGCGGTGGATTAAAACTTGAAAAGGCAATAGATGTTTTTGGGATAGATTTAACTGGAAGAACAATGCTTGATATTGGATCATCAACTGGTGGTTTTACAGACTGTGCACTTCAAAATAACTGCGCACATGTAATAGCAGTTGATGTTGGTAGTGATCAAATGGCTAAGAAACTAAGAGAAGATGATAGAGTTAGTTTATATGAAAATACTGATTTTAGAACATTAGATAAAGATGTATTAGATGCTGCTGATTTTGCGTCTATAGATGTATCATTTATTTCAGTAACTAAAATAATTGATGTATTCCGTTCTTTAGATAATTTAAAAGAAGTTGTATGCCTTATAAAACCTCAATTTGAATGTGGTAAAGAAATTGCAGATAAATATAAAGGAATTATTAAAGACAAAAATGTACATAGAAGCGTAATAGATCATGTTATTAGTGCATTTAATAATGTTGGATATTATGCTAATGGTTTAACTGTATCTCCTATAAAAGGTGGTAGTGGTAATACCGAGTATTTAGCACATTTCTTTAAAGGATATGATACAAATTTTGTGGGTGCAAAAGAAATTGAAAAGATTACGCAAGATGCGTTTAATGCTGATAAATAAAGGGCTTGTGCCCTTTATTTTTTTACAAAAAAATATATATATTAAATATTGACAAAAAAAATTTTATAGTATATAACTGTATTAGTATAGTTAGTACACTTAACACAGTGTATTATTAAAATTTTAATAAGGAGAAGTAGATGGATAATAGAAAAGTAAATAGTGAACCACTATATATGAAAATTTATCAAAGTTTTAAAAACCAAATACTAAATGGTATTTTAGAACCAAATGAAAAACTCCCATCTGTTAGAGAATTAGCTGTTAGTTTTATGGCTAATCCTAACACAGTTCAAAGAGCACTTAGTGAACTTGAACGCGAAGGTTTCATTTACTCAGTAGTAGGTAAAGGTAACTATGTTTCTGAAAAATTAAATAGTGCAAAGCAAAAAGAAATTTCTGATATTTATGCACAATTGAAACAAGAAGTTAAAAAACTTTTATCTCTTGGTGTTGATGTAAAAGAAATTGAAAAAGAAATTACAAAGATAGGAGGTAAGAAATAATGATTAAAGTTAAAAAAGTTGAAAAATATTTTGATGATTTTAAAGCATTAGATGGCTTAACATTACATGTTAAAAAAGGTAGCATTTATGGACTTGTTGGTCCTAATGGTTCTGGTAAAACAACTATTATTAATCATTTAGTTGGTGTTTACAAACAAGACAATGGTGAAATTTTAATTGATGGTGAAAACCCATATGACAACATTAAAGTTAAAGAAAGAATAGGATATATTCAAGACGATTTATTCTATTACAATCAATATACAATTAACGATATGAAAAAATTCTATAAAGGACAATATCCTAAATTTAATGATGAAATGTTTGATAAATTACATGACTTATTTAATATTGATCCTAAAAGAAGAATTAAAACTTTATCTAAAGGTATGAAAAAACAAGTAGCATTTTGGCTTATCTTATCATGTAATCCTGATTTAATTATTCTTGATGAACCACTTGATGGATTAGATCCTATTACAAGAAGAAACGTTTTGAAATTATTACTTGCTGAAGTTGAAGAAAGAAAAGTTACTGTATTAGTTTCAAGTCATAACTTAAGAGAACTTGAAGATATTTGTGATACAGTTGGTTTCCTTGATAAAGGTAAATTAGTATTAGAAAAGAAATTAGATGAACTTACAGAAACAATACATAAAGTTCAAGTTGCTTATAATGAAGAAAATAAAGAAATTAAACTTGAAGGAAAATTAAAAATTAAAAATATTGAAAATGTAGGTAAGGTTAAACAATTAATTATTAAAGGAACAAGAGAAGAAGTTGAAGAAGCTATTAATAAAACAAATCCTATCTTAGTAGATTTCATTCCACTATCTCTTGAAGAAATATTTATTTATGAATTAGGAGGTGAACAAGTTGAAATCAGCAAATTCTTTGAATAAAATTAAAAGTCTTTACTCATCTCGTAAAGCAACAATAGTAAAAAATAATTTAAAAAGATACTGGGTATTATCACTTGTTTATTTTATCCTAACATTTGTTTGCGTACCTTTAGCATTTTTATTAAATAAATCTGATGGTTATGCTGTACTTGGTTACAATGATTTTAAAGAAATGCTTATGCTTAATGATATAGGAATATTTATTGTCTTCTATACAATTATATTCTCATTTGTTTTAGCACTTTGCTTAAATAAACATATGCATAATAAAGATGAAATGATTTTTACTCATTCATTACCTATGACTAAATTTGATAATTTTAAATATGCATTATTATCATTTTTGAAATTATTAATTATGCCATTATTATTAGTTGCAATTATTGTGGCATTAGAAAAAGTAGTATTTGGATTTACTGCTTTTAGATATGTTCATTTATTATATTTTGTATTTGCACTTGTTATTGTGGGATTAACAACTTATGCATTTACAACACTTGCATCTAGTTTATCTGGAACAACAGTATTTTCTGGATTACTTACAATATTATTTGCATTCTTACCATCAATTATTTATGGTGTTTATGCTTTAATTTGTAGCCAATTTGTTGGTGGTTATTATGTACTTATGGATCATTGGGAATTCGTATTTAGAATTACACCACCAATTAAATTTTTTATGCTAAGCGCAGAACATTTTACTTGGCTTAGTGCTTTATTATATGTAGTAGCTTCATTTGCAATTTTATATTTAAGCTACCTTGCATATAAATATAAAAAGAATGAAAAGACAACAGAAACTTTAGTATATAATGCTTCAAAACCGATCTTAAAATATTTCATAACAATGTTATGTATTATTCCAGGTTTTTATGAATTTGCATCTATATCTAGATTCAATATTTATATATCTATATTAGGAGGAGTAGTTGGTATCTTTATTGGATACTTTGCTATGGAAATGATAATTCAAAAGAACTTCTTTATTTGGAAAAACTATAAAGGATTTATCTATTCAGTAATTGCATTCTTCTTAATTGTACTTTGTATAAAGGTTGATATATTTGGTTATACTAGATATGTACCAAATGTAGATAAAGTTGAAGCAGTTTATTTTGGCGAAGAACTTTATAAAAATGTTAGATCTAGAACTCTTAATAAAGACGGTTTAGTAGTTATGGGAGAACTTGAACTTACAGATGAATTTGTAAGTGATGAACAATTAATTAATGATACAATTGAATTCCATAAAATATTAACTAAAAATAATGTTTCTAATTTTGATAAATGGGGAAAAAATCTTGAAGATGGACTTATATGCACTAAACAAATTGCATATAAATTAAAAAATGGAAAGATAGTAGTAAGAGAATTTAACTTTAAAGTTGATGATCTATTTGATGAATGCTATAAAGTTATAAATAATAAAGAATTAAAGAGAGCACATGTTAAAGAATTTGCTCGACTTGCAAATTCAGATGATTATATAATCACTGGTGGTAGATTAGAAAATAGTGCATTAAATTCTTATTTTGAAATTGACGATGTTGAAGCAAAAGAATTATTAAAACTTCTTTGCGAAGATTATATTAATTGTGATTTATCAATAGGAAATGGAGTAGCTCCTCGTTATTATTACTATAGTTTTGCAAATCCAAGGTTTGATGTATCAGGATATTTTGAAGATGATTATAAAGCATATCAAAAACTTTATAATGAAAAGAATTATACAACTGAAAGAGTAATAGATCTTGTTAATTATAATTTATTTGATCTTCCAGTTATTCAATATAACTATACAAACACAATAAACTATATGAAAAAATCTCAAAATCTAAAATATGCATTATTTGATAAAACAACAATTTCATATCCTGCTTTATATAGAGTAGATGAAGATTTTGAAAGTAAGTATAAAGAAGAAGCGATTTATGATTATGACCTTTCTCCATATTCTATGGAAACAGTTGAATCTTCACTTAATGATTTTGTTAGAGATGTAGTTAATAATTCTGTTGGATTAGAATTATCTGATGATGATTTAAACAAATTACTAACTTATAATGAGGTTTCAAAAGAAGAACACAAATATAGATATTATTTGACTTATGATTTAACACAAGATTTAGTAAATCATAATGGAGATATGTATGCTAATAATGATAGATTCCGTTATGAAAATTTAGATTCAATAGATATACCTACCGAATTTAAATTAAAATTAGAAGAATTAAATTCAAATGTTGAATAAAATAAAAAAATAATTATAATCGTTTATAGTGAAAACTATAAACGATTATTTTTTAAGGAGACTAACTATTATTAGTCAACCCAATTTTTAAAGAAAAATCAATTTAT
>JAKSVV010000078.1 GCA_024407775.1 Clostridia bacterium | reverse complement strand
ATAATCTTACTAAAGATGCTTTAGGGTATTGTGAAGTAAATTATATTTACTTATAACCGATAAATAAAATAGGATTACAATAATTAATTTTATAATTGTAACAATTTGGTAAAAAAATTTTAACATAATAAATGTAGAAAATATAAGGGATAGGAGATTTTATGTTAACAATGTGACTTGCAAAGCGACTAGCATTATGATATAAATATGTTGGTTATGAAAACATATGAAAACATAAAATTTTTATAACATGTTTTTATAACATAATATAACAACTTATATTTTTTTGTGAGGAGTTTATGAAGGATAATATTAAAGCTAAAATTAAAATGACTTTAAAAGTTATTCTAGTAATATGCTTACTTATATATTTTAATACTTCAAGCTTACTTGCTGAAGATATCACTGAAGGTGCTAACTGGGCTAGTGATGCTATGGCAAGATGGCAAGATTATGGAATACTAAATGGAACAAGTTATGGAGTATTAGCACCTGGTGAAGAACTTACTAAGGTTGAAGCTATTACTATATTAAATAGAATTAATAATGTTGATATAGAATCAAATAAAGATGAATCTAAGTTTAAAGACGTTGAAACATTTAGATGGTACTATAATGAAATTGAAAAAGCTGTTGCAACAGGTCTTATATCTGGAGATAGCGAAGGCAATATTAACCCTAAGGATCTTTTAACTAGAGAAATTGCTTTTAATATGGTAGCAAAATTATTTGATATATCTTATCAAGGAAGTGATGCAAGAAGCTATCTTGCCGAAAGCGTTCCTTATGACTATGAAGAAATAGGACTATGGTGTTCAAGTTCTGTCGCTGGTCTTATTGAACTAGGATACATTGATGGATATCTAGATGGTTCTATTAAACCTAAGAAGAACATAACAAGAGGAGAATTTATTACTTTGCTTGATAACATTGTTGATGTAATGATTATGGAAAAAGGTGAATATGACCTTTATGACATTGATGGAAATATTGTAATTAATAGTACTGATGTATTTTTAGATAATGTATCTAATGATGCAACACTATACCTTATGGCAGGTAGTAACGAAGAAGTAGTTTATGATGATGAAAACAGTGAAGCTTTAGTTATTAATTGCGGTATGGTTAGAAGCAACATTGATTACGCAAAATATATGGCTGATGATAATGATATGTTAAGAAAGAAATTAGTAGAACTTAAAGTATTATCAAATATGCCTACTGCTGAAGATTTAACAGGAGAAATACTAAGAACATATGGAGCAAGAGTTAGAGGTACTGATAAATGGAATGATATAATTCTTAAAGTATCTAAGGAAGAAGAAATTGATCCAGTGTTTGTTAAAGTAATTATGGCCATTGAATCAGCAGGAGAAGCAGGAACTAAATCAAAACAAAATACTAATGGAACATATGACTATGGTTTAATGCAAGTTAACTCATCATGGAGCTCTAGTTTTGATTTAAATAGAATGCTAACAGATAATGAATACGCAATAAGATGTGGTATTAAAGTTATTAAAAGAAAGATTGAAGCTTCTGAAAGATCAGGTAAAGGCGGAACAGTCTTTGATGTAGCATGGCGTTATAATGGTTATAATAATCAAGGACATAGATACGCTGAAAAGTTTGCAGCAATATATGAAAACTTATCAGGTATGTCATCAGAACAACCTGTTAGAGTTGTCTTTGGTGAAGATTATAATGCTTATGACATAGATAAATTAGATAGTAATAATTTATTTAATGATAATAAAGAAAAAGAAAAAGAAAATAAAGAAGTAAAAGAAGAAACAAAAGAAGCTAAAGAAACAAAAACAGAAACAAAAACAAATGAAGAAACAAATGAAAACAAATCCAATAATATAGATGTTATCGAAGACGAGTCAAATGAGGTTATTAGTAGTGCATCTGAATCTAGTAAAATAGATTTAGATGCAGAAGCTACTAATTAGTTTAGTTATTTATAAATGATTGCTAAATGATTAAGTAATTAACTTTTATGATAACAGTTGCTAGTTTTACCATATTAAAAAATATTTATAAAATATTGGTAAATTTACTTGCATTATCATAAAAATTAGTATATAACTATATTAAAGTTATTCGAAAGACAAATATATAACTGTAAAAGAAACCCTACGTGCAGTTCTTATGTGGGGCTTTTTTTATGCCCAAATTTATAGATATATAAGAAATATATTTGTTTGACATTAAAATTTAACTTATGATATAATCTTGATACAATTAAATAATGATATATACATTTTGAAACTTATTTAAGTTTTATTATTTCAAATTTTTTTTAATGTAACGCAGTAACTATTAACTATTTATTTTTGTAACTATTAACTTTATGATTCATATATCTTGGAGGAGATAATTATGAAGGAGAAAATATTGAAATTTGAAGTGCCAGGGAAAACATATATGATAACCCTGAGAGGTAAGAAACCTATTTCATTATCTCAAACACATTGTGCTTATTCTAAGAGTCATATGATAACTTTAGAAAATGAAGCAAAGTTTTATGATGACTTAGTTTATGCTGCACTTGAAATTAGAGCTGCAAGTGAAAAAGAGTTTGCTCGTCTTTTAAAAGAAGTAAGATATGAGTATGCCATTATGCTTATGGGAGAAAGATTTACAACAGTAGATAGGCTAGATAATAATTCCGTTGTAGTAAGAACATTGTTTACAAATTCTGATGGATCAATTAGAAAAGTACTAGCAACATTGTTTGCTGAAGAACCATTTTGTGCTACACCTAGAGTAGATTATGACATTGCATTATCACCAGGTGATAGTGACTTTGATAAATACGTTAAGTTATTTATTAAGTCGTATTATGATAACTCTAATACTGATGAGACAAGGTATGATGAGTTTACAAAGAAGCTCTCAAATGCAACTCTTAATAAGTACTTTGATATTAGATATGTACCTAAGAAGTAAGCAAAAAAATTTGAAAAAAATTAAAATGAAAATCAATTATAAAAGAGACAAACATTATGTTTGTCTCTTTTATAATTGATTTTTAAATTTTGCATTATTTTTTTTGTTTGACAAAGTTTAAACATTTTGATATTATTGGCGTGACAATTAATTTGGCATTGATAATAATGCTACTACCTAAATGGAGGCGAATACATATGAGATTCTTTGGATCAGATGACATTTTAGGTTTAGTTCTTTACATGCTTATTTCTAGAACTCGTTACAATTCTATTAGTTATGATGCATTATGTGTATTCCAGTTTAAGTTCTTAAAGAGAATTAATAAGGTTGAACAATCATTCCTTAGGATATCACGTGATGACGTTATTAAGTTTTGTGATGAGAATAAAGACTGGATTTATTTTGATCGTAACTTAGAAAGAATAGTAGTTAAAGAATTAACTCCTGAATCAGGTTTTCATTTCTTCTGGGAGTATGGTAAGAAAGTATTCTATAACCAGGGTAATGAAGCTGATGGAAAGAAAGTTTTTGAAGAAGCATTTTATGCTTTAGATGAAGCTATGAAAGAAGAAAAATAGAAATAGGATGACTTAGTCATCCTATTTTTATGTATTCATTCATGCATTCATTCATTTATATTAATGTTAAATTTTCTTCAATAATTTTATTGGAAAATATTTACAAAAAGAGAGAAGTAGTGTATAATAGAACCAACGTATTGTTTTGTTTTGGTCCAGCATAAAGGACTATTTGGAGGTAAAATATTATGTTACAGCTTACTTTACTCGGTTATATAATAACATTTGTATTATGGCTTTTGGGACTTAAGTTCCCACAGTGCACGAATTTTTCTTTTATTACATTAGTAATAAGCTTAATACTCACAATTGTATATGTTATTGTATATGCAGTAAAAAGAGGATCTTCTATTGGAGATAAGATCTTTGAGATAGCAGAGCAGCTATTCTTTTTCGTTTCAGGCGCTTTCACAACATTCTGGATATTAAACTTATTTAAGTTTAAACCTGTTGCTAAGATTGCATCATTTAACGGATGGAAACTTGCATCATTTGCAGTAGGTGCAGCTGCTATAGCATTTATTCTTAAGATCGTTCAGAATAGAGTGATTGAGGAATAGTACAATAATACAACTTCATATCGAGACACGCTAAGGCGTGTCTTTTTTGTTTTGGTTTACATAACCAAGTATAAATCCTATGAAACTATATTCCAATAAAGTATTTACAAATAATGGAAAATGTGATATAATAGGTGCAGTAACTATTGTTTGACGCTTATAGAAACTTAAAGCGTTCCTACCTGAAAAGGAGTATTTGATATGGCGAAAATGTCTAAATCTAGAAAAGCAGAAATGCGAAAGGAATTGTGCGAAAAAGCACAGAAGGCAGCAAAAAAAGTTTTTGCATGGCTCGCAAAAGCCATGGGTATTTTAACCCTAGCTGTCATCGTTGGTAAACTTTGGATGCATGCACATGCATCATGGCTTTCAATCCTTGGATCAGCTATTCTCACAGCTATATTTGCTGTTTTTGCTATCCTTGATTTCAAGGATATCTTTGATTGGATAGCAGAAAAATGGGAAATGCTTATTTTCTGGATTAAAGGTGAGGATGATGACGAGGAGTCAGAATCTGAAGAACCAGAGCCAAAGGCAAAGGCGAAAGAAATTAGATCGGAATCAGAATCTGAGGAAGATGATGATGAAGATGTTTCTAAGCCAGCACCAAAGCCAGTTGAAAAGAAGCCAGCACCAAAGCCAGCACCAAAGCCAGCTGAAGTAAAAAAGCCTATAAGCATTGAAGAGGCATTTGACCTCGAACTTGATGGCTTAACATTTTAAAAAAGGGCACCCAAATGGGTGCTTTTTTCTTGCAATTTTTTCTTCTCTTTTAGTATTGAGTTTTAATTTATTTTTTGTATACTTTATATTAGATAGGTATAACTTAGGAAAGGATAAATGATAGCTATGAAAGAAGTAACATTATATACTGATGGAGCTTGTAGTGGTAATCCAGGACCTGGTGGTTACGGAACAGTTCTTATTTATAAAGACAAGATTAAAGAACTATCAGAGGGTTTTAGCGAAACTACTAATAACCGTATGGAATTACTATCAGTCATTGTAGGACTTAGATGTCTTAAAGAAAAATGTCATGTTGATATATATAGCGACAGTAAATATGTTGTTGAAGCTATTAATCAAGGATGGCTTTTATCATGGCAAGCCAACAACTGGCGTAAGAGTGATAAAAAAGAAGTTAAGAACGTTGACTTATGGCAAGAACTTATAGAAGAAATGAATAAACATGAAATAGTTTTCCATTGGGTCAAAGGTCATGATGGTAACGAATACAATGAAAGATGTGATAAGCTTGCAGTAAGTGCTTATCAAAAATATTTATAAGATTAGATTAAATTAAAAATATTAAAATTAAATTAAAATTAAAAATAAAATTAAAATATTAAATTTAAAAAAGGAATAGCTGTAGATGGACCAGCAGGAGCAGGTAAGAGTACAATAGTTAAATTAGTTGCCAAAGAAATTGGTATTAACTATGTTGATAGCGGATCTTTATATAGAACTATTGCTTATTGTTTAAAAGAAAATGATATTAAGGTTGATGACTTTATTGAAATGCCTGATAATGAAGTTAAAGAATTACTTGATGCTATGGATATTAAAGTTAGATTTAATGAAGATGGAACTCAAGTAAATTCACTTAATGGTAGTGACATTGAAGATAGCTTATTAAGAACTGAAGAAGTATCTATGGTAGCTAGTACTACTAGTGCTAATGGTTTTGTTAGAGACAAAGTAACTAATATATGTAAAGAATTATCAGCAAGTGAAAGTGTAATTATGGAAGGTAGAGACATTACTACAGTTGTTATGCCTAATGCACTTCTTAAAGTATACTTAGATGCTGATGTTGAAATTAGAGCTAAAAGAAGAATAGCTCAGCTTAAAGAAAAAGGCATTAAAGCTCCAAGTCTTGATGATATGATAGCTGATGTTATTAAAAGAGATAAACAAGATATGAATCGTGATATAGCACCACTTAAAAAAGCAGATGATGCTATGGTACTAGATTCAACAGCCCTAACAATAGATGAAGTAGTAAAATTTATTGTTAGTGAATACAACGATAGAAAAGGAAAAAAATAAATATGAGTGATGCAAAGAGTATGGGTATAACTTTATTAAGAAAAAGATATTTTCCTAATGAAGAAATAGATATATCTGATGATGATGTTTTATATGTTGATGATGAATTATTAGTAACAAGCTGGGTACCAATAAGATCACGTGGAGATATTAAAAGAGGAATATCATATTACTTTTTAAATGAAGGATATAAGATTAGTAAAGTATTTAATAATGATGATTCATTAAAATATTATTACTGTGATATATGTCGTTATGAAGTAAATAAGGAAAAGAAAATATATAAGATGATAGATTTATTAGTAGACATAGAAGTATTTCCAGATAAGCACTATATAGTTCTAGACTTTGATGAGCTAATAGATTTATTTGAAAGAAAAGAAATATCACCTAAGGAATACATGAGATCTGTTAAGAACTTTAGTGATTTAGTTACTAAAATTAATAATGGAGAATTTCCTTATGAAGTATTAGATAGATTTAATTAATGAAAAAACATATAAAAAGGAACAAAAATTAGTATTGATACTAATTTTTGTTTCTTTTTTTAATAAATTTTTATAAGCAAGAATATAGCAGTAATGCGGGTTACAAGGTTAAATTGGAAATAAAATATAAAAAATGTAAAAAACTTCTAAAAAAGTATTGACTTTATTTCCATCTTTTGGTATAATAATATTATAAAAGATAAAGAAAAAATGATTGCTTTCAAAATCTTTTATAAAACTCCCTCTTTAATTATACATTTACCCTCGAAGATTTAATAAAGTTATTTGGCAGCTTCCAAATGATTTCATTAAATCTTTTTTTATGTTGATTTTTATAAAAAAGGGGGTTATAATAAATACATAAAGTTAACAATGAGTTAAAACCAAAAAACCTAGAAAGTTGAGTTTCCTAGGTTTTTCTTTTTGAAAAATATATTTGAACAGATATTTAATAATAATTTAGCTTTGTCTAATGAAGTTAATTTCTAAACATTT
>JAKSVV010000077.1 GCA_024407775.1 Clostridia bacterium | reverse complement strand
TATTACTATCCATATTATCAACTCCAATCTTGCTCTAATTATACCATATTAATATAAAAAAGATACGATTTTGGTACTAAAATATCGTATCTAAATCGTATCTAATTTTACTTTTTTAGAACTTTTTGAATTTTATAAACCTTCGCAAAGTCTTATTTTCCTTACTTCCCACAACAGTTTTTATATTTTAATCCACTTCCACATGGACATGGATCATTTCTTCCTATTAATTTATCTTTTGAAACTCTTTGCTTAACAACTTTTTCTTCTCCATGGTTTTCTGAAATATTTTTCATTACTTGTTTTCTCTCCATGTTTTGGAATGTTCTTACTGTAAAGATTCCTCTTGCTGTTTCATTTTTAATATCTTCAATCATTTCATTGAACATATCATTACCTGTTGCTTGATATTCTATTAATGGATCTCTCTGAGCATATCCTTGAAGTACTATCCATTGTTTCATTTCATCCATTGCATCAATATGATCTATCCACTTTGAGTCTACAGCTCTTAATAATACCATTCTTTCTGCATCTCTCATTATTTGTGGAGTTAATTCTTTTTCTTTTTCATCATACATCTTATCTACATAATCTATAACTTTTTCTTCTATTTCATCAGCTTTCATATTTTCGTAATCAAGTTTTAGATCATATGGAAGTGTTGCTTTGATTTCTTCTAAGAATCCTTCTACATCATATTCTTCTTTTAATCTAAAATATTTATTTACTAAGTTAGTTGCTGTTTCTTCAACCATAGCTACAACTGAATCTTTTACGTCGCTACCATTTAAAACAGTATTTCTTTGATCGTAAATAACTTTTCTTTGTTCATTTAATACGTTATCGTATTCAAGTAATCTCTTACGAGTATCAAAGTTTCTTTCTTCAACTTTCTTTTGTGCCATTCTAATTGTATTTGATAACATACCATGTTCAATGGCCATGTCTTCTGGCATATTTATTGCAGATAACATTGTAAGCATTCTTTCTGAACCGAATAATCTCATTAAGTCATCTTCAAGTGAAATATAGAATCTTGATTCTCCTGGGTCACCTTGTCTACCAGAACGTCCTCTTAATTGGTTATCAATACGTCTTGATTCATGTCTTTCAGTACCGATAATTTTTAATCCACCAACAGCAAGTACTTTTTCTTTTTCAGCATTAGTTTCTAAACTAAATTTATCATCTAATTCTTTAAATTGTTTTCTTGCTGCAATTATATTTTCATCATCTGTTTCATAATATGTATCAGCTTGAGAAATTAATTCTTCATCTACACCTAAACGTTTCATTTCTTGTTTAGCCATATATTCACTGTTACCACCAAGTAATATGTCAGTACCACGTCCTGCCATGTTAGTTGCAATTGTTACTGCGCCAAAACGTCCAGCTTGTGCAACAATTTCAGCTTCTTTTTCATGATACTTAGCATTTAATACTTGATGTTTAATTCCTTTTGCTTTTAATGCTCTAGAAATTTCTTCTGATGCATCAATTGTAATAGTACCTACTAATACTGGTTGACCAACTTTGTTAGCTTCCATAATAGCATTTACTATTGCATTTAATTTACCTTTCTTGTTTTTATAAACACTATCAGGTAAGTCTTGTCTAATTACTGGTTTGTTAGCAGGTAATTCTACAACTTCAACTTTATAGATTTCTCTAAATTCATCTTCTTCAGTTAATGCTGTACCTGTCATACCAGCTTTCTTATTATATTTATTAAAGTAACTTTGTAATGTGATAGTAGCCATTGTTTTACTTTCACTATTTACTTCAACTTTTTCTTTTGCTTCGATAGCTTGATGTAATCCATCTGAATATCTTCTACCTGGCATTAAACGTCCAGTAAATTCATCAACGATAATTATCTTACCATCTTTAATAATATAATCTTTTTCAAGATGCATTAAGTTATTTGCTTTTAATGCAATTTGAATGTGATGTTGTAATTCTAAGTTTTCAGCATCAGCATAGTTTTCTAAGTTAAAGAATCTTTCTGCTTTTGAAATACCTTCAGCAGTTAATGCTACTTGATGTTGTTTTTCATCAACAATGTAGTCTCCTTCTTCTTCAACTTCCTTTGCCATGATCATTGACATTTTATCTTGTGGAGTAATTACTCTACCAAGTGTTAATCCTTTTACAAATCTATCTGCAAGTGTATAAAGTTCTGTTGCTTTATCACTCTTACCAGAAATAATTAAAGGTGTTCTTGCTTCATCAATTAAAATTGAGTCAACTTCATCGATGATTGTATAATGTAAATCTCTTTGAACTACTCCATCTTTATAAATTGCCATGTTATCTCTTAAGTAGTCAAATCCAAATTCGTTACTTGTTCCGTATGTAATATCACAATTGTATGCTTCTTTCTTTTCATCAAGTTTCATACCATTGATATTACATCCTACTGATAAGCCTAAGAATCTATGAATTTTTCCCATCCATTCAGAGTCACGTTTTGCAAGGTAATCATTTACTGTTACAACGTGTACACCTTTTCCTTCTAAGGCATTTAAGTATGAAGGTAATGTAGCTGTTAAAGTTTTACCTTCCCCAGTTTTCATTTCTACAATTACTCCTTTATGAAGTAAAATACCTCCAAGTAATTGAACACGGTAATGTCTCTTACCAATTGTTCTTCTTGCAGCTTCTCTAACAACTGCAAAAGCTTCAATCATAATATCATCTAAAGTTTCACCTTTAGCTAATCTATCTTTAAATTCTTGTGTTTTACCTGTTAATTCTTTATCAGATAATTTTTCAATTTCAGGTTCTAATGCTTCAATTTTGTCTACGACTGGCCAATATTTTTTTACTACATGTTCACTAGTTGTTCCAAATATTTTTTCGTAAATTTCTTTTATCATTTTTTAATCTCTAATTAATCTTTCTATTTGTTTATTCAACAACTTCTATATCAATAGATTCAATGACAACGTCATTTACTGGTTTATCTTGTCCATCAACTTGAACCATAGCAATATTGTCTACAACATTTAGTCCTTCATAAACTTGTCCAAAGACTGTGTGAGCATTATATGTAAATCTGAAATCTAAGTGTGGTGTTCCACCATACTTTTCATATCCTTCGTAGTATTCTTTTGGAATACCAGCTGATTTAATTTGTTTAATTAATTCACTATCAACTTTTTTATTTTGTACTATAAAGAATTGGCTTCCATTTGAATTAGTTCCACGTCCACGGTTTGCCATGGCAAGCGCACCTCTATATAATAAAATGTGTTCATCTAGTTCGTCTTCAAATCCATCACCATAGATAGATTTTCCACCAGTTCCATTTCCATTTTCATAATCTCCACCTTGAATCATAAAGTCTTCAATTACTCTGTGGAATATTACTCCATTATATTTTCCTTCCTTAGCCAAAGTTACAAAATTTTCAACTGTCTTTGGCGCATATTGTGGGAATAATCTAATTTTAATATCTCCCATTGTTGTATGCATAGTAGCGATTGTTTCACCGCTCTTTGGCATATCCATTTGATTAAATTCCATGTCTTTCTCCTCATTTTCATTTATTTTGTCGCTAGTTTCATTAACATTTTGATTTTCTGATCCACCATTTTGTGATGATGTAGATGTTGTATTAGTACATCCACATAAAACAGTACTTGTAGTTAATGTTACTGCAGCAAGAGTTAAAAGACCTGCATAAGCATAGTTTTTTACTTCTTTCATTTTTAACTCCTCTTTTATAATTTGCTAAGAAACTTTTCTACTACATTTAGCAAAACATAAAAAGTATAACTAGCATGGGTACTTTTATGTCCCTTTAAATATAGTCATAATCATTTCAATTTAGCTTAATAAATTTTATCATTTTATTTGAAAAAATCAAGCAAAATGAGCCTTTTTTTAGTTAGTTAATTACTAATCTTATTTATATATAAATATAAGTATTGAAAAAAGAATTTTTCCAATACTTATATTTAAATTTTGTTATTGTTATATACCAATTTATTCTTTCAAATAATAATTAATTAATAAATATATTAATTAAAATATATTAATTAATCCAGCTCTTTGTAACATGAATACTATGTAACCAAAATAACATAGTAACATTGCTACTCCTTCAAATCTTGTAATCTTTTTATCTGTTAGTCCAAATACATAAGATACGACACTTACTAATAATAAGAATATAATATCTGTTTCTAATCCTTCTTCAACATTAACTGATGATAATGCAGTTGATGCACCTAATATAAATAATATATTAAATAAATTAGAACCTATTACATTTCCTATTGCAATATCTGTTGATCCTTTACCTAATGCAACTAAACTTGTTACTAGTTCAGGAAGACTTGTACCCATAGCAACAATTGTTAATCCAATAAATGCTTCAGATACTCCAAATGATATTGCGATTTTTGTTGCAGAATCTACAACTAAATTTCCACCGAATACAATTCCACAAAGTCCAATAATTAATAAAACTAAATTTTTAATAATATTAATTTTTTTATTTGCTTCTTTTTCTTCTTCAGTTAATGGTTTAACATTTTTCTTTGCATCTATAACTGTATAAATCATATAGCCTAAGAATAATACAAATAATATTAAACCTTCATAAGTTTTAATTGTTCCTGGAACATTTTTATCAAACATATTTATAGACATAAACCATAAAATGAATGTTGCAAAAATTGTTATAGGAAAATCTCTTTTTAATACTTGATCATCAACAGCCATGCTCTTAAATAAAACACATGCTCCTACTACTACAAGTAAATTAAAAATATTTGAACCAACTACATTTGATAAACATAATTGATTACTACCTGCAAGAGATGCAGATATACTTACAGATGCTTCAGGAAGACTAGTTCCAAAAGCTACAATAGTTAATCCAATTATTAATGGACTAATATTGAATTTCTTTGCTATGTTTGACGCTCCATCTACGAAGAAATCGGCGCCTTTTATTAATAGTACAAAACCGACTATTAATAATACATACTTTAACATATTAACCTCCCAATGAGCGCAATCATAATAAAAGACTTTTATTGCACTCAAAAAATAAATTAAGTCCAATAAAAGTCTTGCATTTTATGTATAAACCGAGCTGTGTGCTGTGATGACGATTTATACTCGTATGTAATACGCCGCTACTCCCTTTTACAATTATAAATTAATTATAAAGGAAAAGAATTTATAGTCAATAATTTGACATCATTTTTTACCTATAATATAATTTCAAATATATAATTAATTTTAATTGGAGGAAACATGATTGTCGCAGGTATAGTAGTTGAATATAATCCATATCATAATGGTCACTTATATCAAATACAAAAGATAAAAGAAAAATTAAATCCTGATTACATTATAGTTGCCATGGGTAATAATTTTTCTCAACGTGGTGAAGTATGTATATTAGATAAATATGATAAAACAGAACTTGCTCTTGAACTAGGAGTTGATATGGTTCTTGAAATACCAACTGCTCTTACTATATCAAGTGCTGAAAACTTTGCTAAAGCTGGTGTAACATTACTTGAAAACACTCATGTTGTTACTCACTTATGCTTCGGAGTTGAAAATGATAATTTAGAAAAAATAACTTCAATAGCAAAAACATTATCTAAAGAAACAATGCAATATAAAAAATTATTAAAAGATGAACTTGCAAAAGGTGTATCATTCCCTGTTGCTAGAAGTAATGCTATTAATGAAATATATAAAAATGATAATGAAGCAAAAGATATTTTAAATAAACCAAATAATATTTTAGCAGTTGAATATGTAAAACAACTAATAAAATTAAATTCAAAAATGAAACCATATATTATTAAAAGAAATGGTCCAGGATTTTATGATACAGATGTAAAGGATAATATCTCTTCTGCTACTAATATTAGAAATTTATTAAAAAATAAAAAAGATGCATCAAATTATATTCCTAGTGAAGTGGAAAAAGTATTAAAAAGAAAATATAAAAACAAAGTTGTTACTATTGATGACTTTAGTGATATATTTATTTATAAAATGCAAACATCAAACAAAGATGATCTAAAAAATATTTATGAAGTTAAAGAAGGAATTGAAAATTCACTTTATGAATCTTCAAAGAAAAATATTACTATCACTTCTATTATTGATGATGTTAAATCAAAAAGATTTACTTACACAGGAATCTCAAGAATTATTTGTAACATTATATTAGATATAACAAAAGAATCATATAAACATACTCTTGAAACTATGCCTAAATATATCAGAGTTCTTGGATTCAAAAATCAAGCTGAAGAACTATTAAGCACAATAGTAAAAAATGGTAAAAAGCATAAAGTTACTGTTATTAATAACGTAAATAAGTACTTAAAAGATAAAAAATCTAATAAAGAAATTTGCACTGAACTTGAGAAAGAAATTCAATATAACAATATCTACCAAATCAAGGCAATGCATGATATAAACAGTGATTACACAAAAAATATGATAGTTAAATAAAACTATCATATTTTTTTATTTCAAATTATTTAGTTAACATAAAAATCTCATCAATACTTTCCTGAATAGGTCAATTTTTAGACCCTTCTACTCGCAAGGCATACAAAGAATTAGTCAATAACTTATTTTAAATATATCTCCTTGCTATTTAAATCGATTTTAAGACGTTTTTATTTAGTCTGTGCATAATTTATCGAGTTTAGTTAAATCAACGACTTTAATTTGCTTCTTATTTCTAAGTATAACATTGTTGTTTTCTAGAGTATCTATGGCTCTATAAAGTGAGGCTCTTCCTAGGTCTAACATAAATGCTAGCTTACTTAATGATACATCTAGAGTAAATACGTTATTATCGTCTATTTGTTCTCTAATATATAATGCTAATTTCTTTTCTGCACTCTTTGCAGTAAAACCTTTTATTCTTTTTAATAACATTTGAATTTTTTTATTCATTACATTCATACTGTTATTAAATATAATTGGATTAGACATTGAAAGTTCAGTTATTGTATTTTCATCTAATTTTAAATAAACAGTATTTGTTAAAGATACAACTTCAACATTTGATCTATCACCAATTGAATAAACTAATGATTGTCCAAATACATCTGATACTTCTTCATCATATAAAATTACTTCATCAGAATTTACATTAGCTTTTGTTGATGTTTTACCTTTTAAAATTATTCCTAAGAATTTTTCTTCAGTATTTTCATCTATTATCTTTTCATTCTTTTTAGATTTACAAATATAATCACTAATTAAAAATTTTCTTACTACTTCCAGCATTTCGCTCTTATCAACACATTTTTTAA
>JAKSVV010000076.1 GCA_024407775.1 Clostridia bacterium | reverse complement strand
AAAAGAAAGATATGCAATATATGTACAATGATGGAGAATTATATTACTTCATGGACAATGCAACATATGAACAAATCGAATTAGGAGCAAGTGATGTAGGAGATGCTTTAAAATTCGTTAAAGAAAATGAAACAGTTAAAGTATTAATTCACGCTGGTAAAGTATTCGGAATTGAACCACCACTATTCGTTGAATTAGAAGTAACAGAAACAGAACCAGGTGTTAAAGGAAACACAGCTACTGGAGCAACAAAACCATGTTTCGTTGAAACAGGAGCAAAAGTTATGATTCCTTTATTCATTGAACAAAATGAAAGAATCAAAATTGACACAAGAACTGGTGAATATTTAGGAAGAGCTTAATAAACAATTATATATAAGGCAGCATTAGCTGCCTTATTTTTTAAATTAAAATATCCTTATCTAATATTCTTTATTAGTTTTTGTTGTTGATTTTAACTAGCTTTTTTGATATATTTATATACACATATTTGAAGTTTTAAACTTCATTTTTTTTAAATATTTTTAATATTTGAATTTAACAATTTAATATTTTTTATTTACTTGTTTTTGTTTACAATATTTATTTATTCTTTATACTAAATGTATATTTAAATGGAGGATACGATGTTAAAGAAATGTTTAATTGGACTTGCTATTTACACAGTAGTAGCAATAGGAATTATGTTTGGTATGATTTATTATCATAATTCAAACGCTGATCAAAATGAATGGAATTTAAATTCAAATCTTATCGTTGGTAAAGGTTCTGATCCTTATGGAACATACGATCAAAATGATCTTGTTATTAACGATGTTGATATGGATTATAAAGGCTTTGAATTTAGAATTTCACAAATCTCTGGTTTAAAAGATGACAAAATAGAAAATAAGATTAACCAAGATATTAAGAAAACAATTTTTGACTATGTGGATAAATATAATACAGATAATATTTATGTTTCTCCATATTCTAATTTTGGTAACACAATATCTTTTTTTGTTAGCTGTTATTCAGATGATGAAAAGAGTCATTACAAAGGTCTAAACTACAATTTAATAACAGGTGAAAAACTTAAATTTGAAGATTTATTTTGTGATAATGCAAACTATGCTAAAGTATTCTATACTGGTTTGTTTGATGAATCAAGTAGAGATGAATATTGGGATGCTTTAGATGAATTTTATTCTTCTGATCCTGATGAATATTTTAACGATGAAGATTTTATTGCATGTGCAGATGATGATCAAATTTATAGAGATGTAAAAAAATATTTAGCAAAGATGGATGAGTTAGATTTTGCTTTCTCAGAAAATTATGTTTTACTTGTAAAACTTGATGGTGAAGGATTAATGAATATTAGATTTGACACTATTAAAGATATTGTTAACATTTTTGATAAGTATAAAACTACATTTAGTATTTATGAAGAAGATGGTATTGGAGCAAAAGGTGTAATTAATTTTAGCGGTTATCATCCTGATGGCCAATCAGATAAATTCGGATTTATTGGTGACAATGTTTTCGTTGATTCTACTTATAATGATGGTACATATTATGATGAGGATTTCCAAAAAGCTGATCCTAAATACTTCGAATTGTTTAATAAAGAATTAAACGAAAGAAGAGTATTTGTTGATGATACAATTAAAAAAGCAAAGAGTGACAAAAACAATTTTTATATTATATTTGATCATCTTAATAGTTATATTGCTAGTGATTCTACATATAATGAAGAAGCTAATAAATGGGATAGAAGAATGTATGATATATGTGAATTCAATATTTATTCAAACGTTTATGTTATTCCAAAAGATGTGTATAACAATGAATATAAGGATATCTTATATGATGGATATCGTAAAGGTAATTTAGGATTTGGTGGTGATAGAAGATTATCATATGATTATGATGATGATGGAAATATCATCCCTGAAAAATATGGAACTTTAAATAATTATGACAAAGTTTATAATTATATGCAAGGAATTGAAATAACAGAATTAGCACAAATCTTCAATGATGATTATGATTACAAAAACGCTTTATTTAATACATGGTATGGTGATTTTATAAATGCAGATTATGATTTACCACTTGAAGAAGTACAAACAATATTTGAAAATTGTACATTTGATATTTCATCATATGGTGTTGATATTCATAATGATGATTATGATGATGTATATTCTTATATGAGTTATTCTCAATTTGAAGATGGCGCATTAAATTTTAAATAGGATGGTGAAAGATGAAAAAAGTTTTAATTATAATTGGAACAATTCTTTTGGCATTAGGAATTGGATTTGGTTGTTTTAAATTTTATCAATTTGAAACAAGAGAAATAGAAGTTGAAAATGAAGCTATCTTTACAAAAGATAATTATCCAAGAGTAGATGCTTCACTTGCAATTCATCCATTAGTAGATGCAATTGCTGCAGATTTCTTGAATGTTGGCGAAGATGAATTAGATTATAACTATACAACAACAAGATCAAGTGATGTATATCATAATTTAATTGATGGAAATGTTGATGTTATTTTTGCTGCTGAAATATCTGAAGAAGATAAAAAGTACGCAGAAGAAAAAGGAGTAGAATTAGAAATAATTCCTGCTACATCTTCAGCATTTGTATTTATTAATAATAAAGACAATAAAGTTGATGATTTATCACTTGAACAAATTCAAAAAATTTATTCTGGTGAAATTACTAACTGGAAAGAAGTTGGTGGAGATGATGAAGAAATTTTAGCATATCAAAGACCAACTGGTTCTGGTAGTCAAACAGCTATGCTTTCATTAGTAATGAAAGATAAAGACATTAAAACACCTGTAGTAACACAAGTTGTTCAAGAAATGGGTGCTTTAATTGATGCTGTAGCTAGTTATGAAAATTCTAAACAAGCTTTAGGTTATTCTTATTTCTATTATGTAAATACAATGTATAAAAATGAAAACGTTAAGATGTTAAAAGTTGATGGTGTAATGCCAAGTATTAAAACAATCAAAAATAATGAATACCCAATTTATACAAATGGATTTATTGTATATAGAAAGAATGATGCCTCAGAAGATACTCTTAAATGGGTTGATGAAGTATTCTCAAATAGAGGGGCTAAAGTTATAGAAGATGCAGGATATGTACCTTGCGAAAGAAAATAAAAAATATTAAAAATAAAAAAAGCAGCTTCGGCTGCTTTTTTATTTTGATATTTTTTTATATACAAAATATTTTTTTATGGTATCATAAATGTATTAAGAATATGCGAGGTACTTATGGACGAAATAATAGAAAATATGCCACTTATCGATTTACATTTACATATTGATGGATCAATAGGAGTAGAAAAGGCATTTGAAATTATTACTAGAGAAAACATTGATTTAGGATTTTCTATTAACTCAATTGATGATCTAAAAAAACAATTAGTTGTTAGTGATGATTGTCATGACTTAAATGAATGTTTAGAAAAATTTGATCTTCCTGTTAAACTTATGCAAACTAAAGAACATATTTTTGAATTAACAGAAGATTTAGTTTTAAGATTAGCTAATGATAAAGTTATATATGCTGAATTAAGATTCGCACCACAACTTCATACTAAGGAAGGATTATCTATGGAAGAAGTTGTTGAAACAGTAATTGATGCTGTTAATAGTGGAATGAAAAAAGCAGATACTATAAAAATAAAATTAATTCTTTGTATGATGCGTGGAGCTTCTATGGATCAAAATAGAGAAACTATTACTGTTGCGAGTAAGTTTCTTGATAAAGGTGTTGGAGGAGTTGACCTTGCAGGTGCTGAAGGATTATATCCAACAAAAGATTATAAAGAATTTTTTGAATATGCAAAAGATAAACATATACCATTTACAATTCATGCAGGCGAAGCAGCTGGAGCAGATAGCGTAAAATGTGCAATTGAATTTGGTGCATCTCGTATAGGACATGGAGTTGCAATAAGAGATGATGAAGAAGTTTATAACTTAGTAAAAGATAAAAATATTTTACTTGAAGTATGCCAAGTAAGTAATGTTAAAATTAATATAATAGGTGATATAACAAAGCATCCTATAAAAAGATTTATAGATGATCATCTTAATGTTTGTGTTAACTCAGATGATATGACAGTTTTAAACTGCAAAGTAAGAGATGAATATTATCTATTAAAAAATGAATTTAATGTAACTTATGAAGATATGATTAGATTAAATGTTAATGCAGTTAAAAGTTCTTTCATGAGTGATGAAGATAAAATAAAATATATTAAAATATTAGAAAGTTATTTAAAATAAAAAGAGGATAAGATGATAGAATTAACATACGCAACAGGTAATGTTTCAAAAATTGAATCAGCAAAATTAATTTATGAACCAATGGGTATTAAAATTATTCCTGTTAAGATTGATGACTTATTAGAAATACAAGCAGATAATCATGAAGAAGTAGCAATATATTCTTCTAAACTTGCTTTTGAAAAAATAGGCAAAATGGTTTTAAAAAATGATGGTGGAATTATTATCCCAAAATTAAATGGATTTCCTGGAGTATATACTTCTTATGTTGAAGATACATTAGGAACAAAAGGAATATTAGATCTTATGAAAGATTATGATAGTGATGAAGATAGATATGCTTATTTTGTTGAATGCTTAGCTTTAACAGAAGAAGATGGAAGTACTAAAGTTTTTAAATGTATTACTGAAGGATATCTAGCTAAAGAAGAAAGTGGAGATAATGGATGGGGACTTGATAAAATTTTTATTCCAAAAGGTGAAACAAAAACTTTAGCAAATTTTGAAGATGAAAAAAGATATTCATTCTGGGGACAAGAAGGTTATATCGAACTTGGAAATTATCTTTTAGAAAAATATAAAGATAAATAAAAAATAAAAAATATAAAATAAAAAAACTTCATTTTGAAAATGAAGTTTTTTTATTTTATAAAATTATTTTAATAACATGTCACATATTTTATTTGCATCTCCTGCACCCATAGCAACTATGATATCACCTTTTTGACATTCTTTTTTAAGATGTTTTACGATGTCTTCATATTTACTGATGTAACATACGTTAGGATTTATTTCTTTAATTAATTCTACTAAATCTTCTGGATGAACATTAACATCATTTGTTTCTCTTGCAGCATATATGTCAGTAATAATTACATAATCACTATCTGATAGACTTGTTGCAAATTCGTTTAATAATGCTTTTGTTCTTGTATAAGTATGAGATTGGAATACTGTATACAATTTATTTTTAGGCATTGCTTTGAATGAACTGATACTTGCTTTAATTTCTGTTGGGTGATGAGCATAGTCATCATAAATTTTTATTCCGTTCATTTCACCTTTAAGTTCCATACGTCTTTCTGCACCAATATAATTTTCTAAACCTTGTTTAATCATATCAGCTTCAACCCCTAAAGAGTATGCTGCTCCAAATGCAGCAAGCGCATTAGATACGTTATGGTATCCGGGAACTTTTAAAGTTACATCAATTATTTTTTGACCATCACATATAATATCAAATGATGGAAGACCATCAATAGTAGTAGTGATATTATCTGCTTTTATATTAGCATTTTGATTTCCATATGTTATTACTTTGCAATTTAATCCATCAGTAAATTCTTTTAAATCAGGAATATTATTATTAATAATTAATGTTCCATCATTGATGTGTGATGCAAAAGTCTTAAATGATTTTCTAATTGCATTTAAATCCTTAAAATAATCTAAGTGATCTGCATCAATATTTAATATTATACCTACTGAAGGATTTAGAGCTAGGAATGAATCTTTGTATTCGCATGCTTCGGCAATGAAGTATTCATCACCACCAGCTAGTGTATTTGAATTGATTGTTTTGATGATACCTCCGACTGATACTGTCGGATTTTTTTTTGCTTCGATAAAAATTTCACTTATCATAGATGAAGTTGTAGTTTTTCCGTGTGTTCCACTAATTGCAATTTTGTTTTTATGCTCATCCATTATTAATGATAATAAAATTTCTCTTCTTATGATTTCAATTCCTAATTCTTGCGCTCTTACAAGTTCTTCGTTATCACTAGAAATAGCAGCAGTATATACTACTAAATCTATATCATTTGTAATGTTTTCTTTATTATGACCAATATTAATTTTTATACCTTTACTTGTTAAATATTTCGTCATATCATTTTCAACATTATTTGAACCTTCAACATTGTAATTTTTACTTACAAGAATTTCGGCTAAACTAGACATGCTAATCCCGCCAATCCCTATAAAATAAATATTTTTATGTTCGCTTAATTTTGTCATTTTTACCTCTTTGATTAATTAAAAATTTTTTCATATTTAATTCTAAAATTATAAAAAAATTTGTCAAATTGACAAGAAAAATTAATTATGTAAAATTCAATTAAAGTATTGAGATTTATAAAATAAAATATATAATGAAAAATAATAGTATATTATGAGGTATATAAGGTGAATTAATCTATAAATAAGGAAAAGGTTATGGAGAATTCATCTAACGTTGACTATGATAAAAGCTATGGCAACGTCTCTAGAATTGTTGGTTTGACAATTGAAAGTATTGGTCCACTTGCTCAAATGAATGAACTATGTAAAATCTATACTTCATTCGGTACAGAAATTTTAGCTGAAGTAGTTGGATTTAAAGATAATAATTTATTACTAATGCCACTTGGTGATATGGCCGGTATTGGAATTAATGATAAAGTTGAAGCATTAGGAAGACCACTTGAAATTAAAATAGATGAAAGTTTACTTGGAAGAGTAGTAGATGGACTTGGAAATGTATTTGATGATTTAGGAGAATTAGATCCTAAAGATACAATCACAGTTCAAAACGATGCACCTAATGCATTAGCTCGTACAAGAATTTCTGAAAAATTACACTTAGGTGTTAAAGCTATAGATGGTACAATTACAATCGGTAAAGGACAAAGAATAGGAATCTTTGCTGGATCTGGAGTTGGTAAGAGTACACTTATGGGAATGATAGCAAGAAATGCTTTATCTGATATAAACGTTATTGCACTTATTGGTGAACGTGGAAGAGAAGTTAAAGAATTTATTGAAAGAGATTTAGGCGAAGAAGGTTTAAAAAGATCAATTGTTGTAGTTGCAACAAGTGATGCTCCATCTTTAATTAGACAAAAAGCTGCATATGTTGCAACAGCTATTGCAGAATATTTTAGAACTCAAGGCAAAGATGTTATGCTTATGCTAGATTCACTAACTCGTTATGCTATGGCAACAAGAGAAATTGGACTTGCTATTGGTGAGCCACCAGTTTCAAAAGGATATACACCTTCAGTTTATACATCAATACCTAAACTATTAGAAAGAGCAGGTACTGATAAACAAGGTTCTATTACAGGTATATATACAGTCCTTGTTGAAGGTGATGATATGAATGAACCAGTTGCGGATACTGCGAGAGGAGTTC
>JAKSVV010000075.1 GCA_024407775.1 Clostridia bacterium | reverse complement strand
TATTAACTGCTACTTTTGTTACTTTAACTTCATAAGAATAAATTTTATTTATTTTATATGTTCCTTCAGTTTCATCTGTCCAGTCTTCGTTTTTAATTTTATCAATTAATTTTGCATTAAAGTTTTTTGATGTTGCTTTAACTGGTTTTAAAGTTACTAAAGTTTTTGTATCATCAACATTTTCTATTTCTAGTTCAATGTACTTTGATGATTCTTCATCAAGTTCTAATATTGATTCTTTATCTACCTTTTCTATGGCGAATGTTGGTCCTACTGCATTTGGTTTGAAATCTATAAAACTTTCTACATATCCAAGACCATAATATGCAACATATATAATAAATAATGAAAGTATAGACCACATTGTTATTTCTGCTACTCTTATAATTTTATCTACCATTTTTATACCTCTTTTTAATTATACTAATAATATATTTTTTATTATATATTTTTTAATGGTTAATTATTATTCTTCATCCCAGTTGTGATATACGTTTTGAACGTCATCATCTTCATCTAGTAATTCTAGTAACATATTCATTCTTTTAATTGATTCTTCATCAGTTAATTTTGTCATTGTTTGTGGAATCATTTTAACTTCTGCTTCAACATATTTAATATTGTTATCATCTAATACTTGCATAACATTATTAAAATCATTTTCTGTTGTTAAGATTTCATAACCTTCTTCATCTCCTGAGAAGTCATCTGCTCCAGCATCTAATACTAACATCATAAGATCATCTTCACTCATTGGGCATTCTTCTTTTTCTATTAAGATTTGTCCTTTCTTATCGAACATGAATGATACACAACCTGTTGTTCCCATGTTACCATTTCCTTTTGTGAATGCATGTCTTACATTAGCTGCTGTTCTATTTTTATTATCTGTTAATGTTTCAACGATAATAGCTACACCATTTGGTCCATATCCTTCATAGATAATTTCATCATAGTTTGTAGCATCTTTATCATTGGCTGCTTTTTTAATTGCTTTATCAATTGTATCGTTTGGCATGTTTGATGCTTTTGCTTTTGCGATAACTGTTTTTAATTTGTTATTAGCTGATGGATCTGGTCCTCCTTCTTTAACTGCTATAACAATTTCTTTTCCTATTCTTGTGAATACTTTTCCTCTTACAGCATCTTGTGCTTCTTTTCTGTGTTTAATGTTTGACCATTTACTATGTCCTGACATATTTTGTTCCTCCATGTAGTTTAAATTTTGTTTTTAATTTTTAGTTTTTAATTTTTAAATTTATATTTTTAACGATATATATCATCAATGTATTTTATGATGATGTTATCTTTAAATTCACCTAGTGAATTTTCTAAATCATTTATATTATCATCTTGTTCTTTTACTTCACTATATACATCCATATCTATATCAATGTTATATGAAATATTTTCACTGATGATATTTAAATCATTTAGTCTTTGTTTTATTTTGTTTTGTGTATCGTAATCACACTTTAATTTATAATGATGATATAATTTCTTTTCTATTATATCAGCATTACTTATTACTTCCTTTGCACTATCAGTATATGCTTTGACTAAACCTCCTGTTCCTAGAAGTGTTCCACCAAAGTATCTTGTTACTACTAATAATACATTAAGTAATTCTTTATGTTTTAATAAATCAAGTAATGGTGGTCCACTAGTTCCTTGTGGTTCACCATCATCACTACACTTTTCTATCACCATATTTTTATCTTTATCATATATTCTATATGCTGGTACATTGTGTGTAGCATCTTTATATTTATTTTTTATTTCATCTAATTTATTTTTTAAATCATCTTCATCTTTCACATAAATTAAATGAGCTATAAATACTGATTTTTTAACTTCAATTTTTGACTCTAAAAAATTATCATTAATAGTTTTAATTGTTGTTTTCATTATTACTATTTTCTTGTTTTATTTCTTTATGCATTCTTAGTTTTGTATTTTTTCTTAAGTCAAAAATATTTTTTCTATTTAATTTTTCTATTGATCCATATGTAAATACTGCAAGGCTTGAAGCATAAGCTAGTTTTAATGTTTTTTCTTCTTCATAACCCTTTGATAATCCTGTTAGGATTCCTGCAAGTAATGCATCTGTTGCTTCAGCTTCATATGCATAATTTTTTTCTAAAACTTTTGTATCAACCATAGTAAAATGATCTTTTGTAAATAATAATACTCCATCTACATCAAGATCTATTAATACATATTTGATACCCATATCTATATTCTTTTTAGCAAATTCTTTTAATGAGTTTATATCATCCCATCTTGCATCAAATCTTTCAACAGATTTTTTATTATACTTAATAAGATATGGTTTAATTTGATTAATATAATTTATATCTTTAATTGATTTGATATCTAAAATAGTTCTTATGTTTTGTTTAGCTGCACATCTTGCCATTTCGAAAACTAAATCATCATTAATGTATTCATTAAGTCTATCTTCAAAGACTACAAAACTACATCTTGGTAAGTTTTCTTTAAATATGTTTAGATATGCTAGAGCTATCTTATCATCAACTTTACTATAATGGTCTGTTATGATTGTATGAGTTCCATTATCTTTATCAATTATATTAATCTTTTCATATGAATTCATAGAAATATGAATGCTATCAAATTTTATCTTATGTACATGTAAGTGATTCTTAACATGTTTACCATTAACTCCGCCGAAGAATGTTAATAAGAATGGTTCAGTTTGTAAGACTTTAAGACAAGAACAAATATTTATTCCTTGAGAATAGATACTATAATTCTTTTCGTTAAGCTTACTAGTTTCATTTACTTTAAAATCAGAAACATAATAATCTTTCTTAACAACGTTATGCGGCGATACTAATAATACCACTTTTTCCTCCAATTTTTTATTATAATACTTAACAGTAAGATTATAACAAATCTAAAATTAAAAATCTACATAAAATCTCAAAAAGTTTAGGTTTTTTCAATAATTTTCGAGCATATTTCTAATATTTGGTAAAAACTTTCTTCTATATTATATATAGTTTAATTTATGTATCATATTTATGGAAATATATGTTAAATTTATATTAATATATGCTATATGTTATATTATATTTTATATTCAATTCATCTACTTATAAAAGAAAAAGACCTAGCAAGCTAGGTCTTTTTCTTCTTATTTAATTGTTTAAACTAAATTTTCGTTAGGAAAAAGCATCTTAAACATGTGCCTTACATCCTTAGGGATGATGTACATTGTATCGATGGTGTAACCATTAAGATCGATGATTGCTCTTGCTGATTTTAACTTATCATATCTAAGAGCATAAATGAGATGATTAATGTCGAACCTGACTTTAAACTTGTCACTGAAGTATTTGATTACTTCGATTTCATCTGTTCTTACAACAGTTTCCTTAACATATGAACTAATACCACTATTGCTGTCTTCATAGTTATTTGCTACAAGTTTAATACAATCTACATTTTTATTTTCAAGTGCAGTAATAAATGTATAATAATCTGGCTTAAAGCCATCATTAAGCAGCATCTTTACTCCTACTACGCTTCCGTATCCAAGACATATATTAAACAGGTTATAGATATCGTTTTTGCTAAGCATCTTTTCACTTAAGATATACCTTAGTGCATCATAACGCTTATTTATCACTGCGTTCTTTGCAAAGCAAAACATTTCTACGTTATAGTGATAAAAGAAATTAAGTGATTCATTTGAGTAAAGATCAAGAGTTTTTCTAACCCTTAACTTATCAGTTCTATACTCAGTGCCGCTGATATTCTTACGTTTAAGTTCTACAACTGTTGCATCATCATCAACTGTACATAATGCCAGTGTATCACCGAATCCAAATAATCCTGTGATATCATTAGGAAAACAAAAATGTAATCCTTCGGCATAAAAGACTGGCCTTGTCTCAAGCTTTTTGCTATCTGTATTATTTCCGATTTTATACTCAAAGCCTAATGTTGTAAGATTCTTAGGAAGCACTTTTATCATCTGCTTTCCCTCATATGTTTCTTTAAACTTTTTTCCGGTGTATACTGCATGTTTTTCTATTATGTTTTTCATGTTCACCTCATACACTAAAATAGCTTGATAGCTACAGATTAATAAAGTTCCTTATTAAGTTATAACGTGTCCCAGCCTTCTGGGTTTTTCTTCTTAAAGTCATCAACCTTATCGATGAAATCAATGATTGCAGCATCATATTTATTAATAGAATTAATGATTAATCTTGCCTTAATAGGTCTCTTACTCTTAAACTTTTCATAGTCAGCATAGAGATTATCTCTTAATTTTAAGATATCATTTTTGACGTCACCAGCGACTCTCATATTCATTACTGCACCATTAGAAACGAATGATTTAAATTCACCGTTTTTAATATACTCCTGATATCCACCAATATGATAGTTACCTTTAAGAATGTTTGTAATGTACCCATCTTTTGGGTCTTCTTCGACATAAATAATTACATCTGACACTTCAATTACCTCGTTAGTAATACATTGTTAATAAGTTACTAGTATGGCTTAAGCCACAAAATTATTAGGCTTATTATATAACTAGTTCTATATTTTGTCAATAATTACCAATGTTTATCAATGATTATCGATTTATTAGATATAATAAAAAGAAGGACCTATAGTCCTTCTTTTATCTTATGTCTTTTATTTTAAAATTGTTTACTATCTTAGTGATGGTGATTTGATGAGCTCGGTATGAGATATGTTCTATGTTATCTTCATCTACCTCTCTTATTTCTACTATTTTTTCATCATCATCTACTTCGATAAATGCTAGGTTTGTGCCATGGGCCTTATAAACTTTAGCGTCTTTTGCTTCTACAAAGTATAATCCGCTGCCAAACTGGTCATTAATGTTAAGTGTTCTAATATCGGTATTTAATCCAATCTTATACTTAAACTTATTACAACCTGTGTTGTCACGAGCTATCACCTTTGCTAGTTTCTTGCCTTTTAGGTCTTTTCCTTTGATAGTTCTTATTGTTACCATGTTACCTCAAGTGAAGTATATTGCTTCTAGCAGCCTCTATGTTTTCTTTGATAATCTTCCCAGCGTTTGCAGTCTTCTCTATCACGTTCTTCATCAGCTTGTCTTTCTTCTAGTTCTTTCTTTTTCTTAGCATCCATATAAGCTTGATATCTGCGATAGTCTTCTAAATCTCTTGCTGCGTCAGCCTGTCTTTCTTTTCTTTCTTTTTGTTTCTTATCAAATTCTTCCTGCCTAGAGCAAGCAATACGATCTGTCATGTTAGGATCCATATCCCAAATGCTCATAAGTTTTACCTCCGTAATGTTATTAAACATCAAAATAATTGTTTGCTTTGGGATTATATCATGGATGGTATATTTTGTAAATATATTAACTATTTTTCACTGTATAACTATATTTATACATGAAAAAGACCTAGCTAATGCTAGGTCTAGTTTTTTTAATTAAATATTATGCTCTTAAGCACAATACTTTCTTACCTGTTTTTCTCTCTTTTCTTCCCTCTGCAATCATATCGATGAAAAAAGGAATAAGTGGTAAACAGCACATAGAAAATAATGCAATATTAGCTGCTAGGTTTTTATCAACTGGTGCAAATACTGCGCAAGATAGATAAAGTCCTATGCTAATAAGTAATAGTGTAACAATAGTTAATAATAAAAATATCTTTTCTTTCTTAGTCATTGGTTTAGTTCCTTTCATTATTCCGCGCTTTCTGCACTAACATAAGCCTGATCAAGAATCAATTCAATTACATATTTCATGCTTTCTTCAGCATTATCAAGAATTTCAAGTTCAGAAAGAGCTGCACTTGCTTCATCGTTTTCATCAAACTTATCCTTAAAATCCTTAAGTATAATCTGGAGCTGGCCACGACGTCTTGATATGCAATCATAAATTGTGCTTGCTTCAATCATAAGATGAGGCTCATCCATGTAATCTACTTTTGATGGCAGCGGATAAGACGTTGATCCTTCGTTTGAATATACTGCAAGTGAGTATTCTGAACTTTCGATATTAGCAAGTAACTCGCTAAATGTATCACCTTTAATTATAACTATTGGTACATTTTTTAATGCATCGAACATTTTGTATAATCCTCCATAAATATAGGGTTAAAATGTAATATGATTAATAACTTAATCACAAAGTAACTGATGCTTATTATATATTAATTTCCATATTTTGTCAATACTAATTTAACTTATATATACTAAAAAAGCCTCCGAAAATCGGAGGTTTTATGTTAAATTTATTATTTATTATATAAGTTGTCTTTTTAATTCTTTTTAAACTAAATCATATTCATAATATGGGAATGTAATAATAAATTTTGTTCCCTTATCTATATCACTTTCTATTTTTATAGTTCCATTATGAGAATCTATTATACTTTGAGCTATTGATAAACCAAGTCCAGTACCTAGAGTACTTCTTGATGAATCTGCTCTAAAGAATCTATTAAATATTTTCTTTTGATCTTTTTTAGCTATTCCTACTCCAGAATCTTCTATAATAATATCAAATGTTTTTTCATTTTTCTTTAATGATAATTCAATATATCCATCTGGCTTATTATATTTAATTGCGTTATCTAAGAAAATATTTATTAATTGAATTATTTTTTCTTTTTCACAATTAAAGATAACATTCTTATCTATGTTTGATCTTAATTCTATGTTTTTATTTTTTACAAACTTTTGATATGCTTCTATTATCTTAAAAAATTCTTCAGTCAAATTTACTTCTTCTTTTTGTTTCTTATGTGTATTTTTATCCATTCTTGATAATGCTAAAAGTTCTTCAACTAAATTAGTCATTCTTAAAACTTCATCATCTAGATATTCAATCCACTTATAACTTTCTTCAATAGTTTTATCTTTTTCACTTTTTAATACTTCAAGATTTGTTTTCATAACTGTTAGTGGAGTTCTAAGTTCATGTGATGCATCTTCTGTGAATTGTTTTTCTCTTTCCATTGCTTCACGAATAGGACTTATACTCTTATTAGTTATAATCAAACTTATGTAATAACTTATTACTGATAAAATTAAATCTATGATAACAAGTGCAAAGCCAAGTAGTTTTAAAAATTTATTTTCTTGCTTTAAATTATAAAAAACTACTTTATAAGTATTAGCTGGGAAAGTATTTTTTGTATAGTAATATCTATAATCTATCCCGTTACGTGATACTGTATTTGTATCTGGTCCTTCAAAAATTTTATCAAAGTTATTAATTAGTTCTTCACTTTTTACAATGTATCTAACATCATTATGAACTATGATATGACCAAGCTGTGAGTATGTTAAATAAATATATTCTGCATCATCACTTGATGAATTATCTTCATCAGATGATACTTCTTGATATCCATTTTCTTTAACAACTGCTTTAGTATCTATGCTATCTTTTACTTCAGCTTTATCAAAGTCATAACTAACTATAGAACTTTTATAAATCATTGATTTCATATTTACAATGCTATCTTGCTTTAGTGTTTCTTTCATAAATACAAAGATAGCTATGAATGAAATTGTAACTATTCCGAAAACTAACATCATGTTAGAAAATATTAAATTGTTTTTTAATTCTATGAATAAGTTTTTAACAGTTTTAATTTTACTGTTATCTTTTTTATCTATATTATTATTAATTCTTTTAAAATAATTTTTTAATCTAATTAATAATTCTTTTATTTGTCTTTTAAACAATATCCTATACCTCTTACTGTTTCTAATTTTAA
>JAKSVV010000074.1 GCA_024407775.1 Clostridia bacterium | reverse complement strand
TATCTAACTAATGGCTCAACTGTTAATTTGCTATCGCAAACTCTCTCAGCCACTTCCTTGAAGTCATAAGTTTCACCATACTGGTGAATATTTTCCTGTAAGAACTGTGTGATTTCTTTTACTCGTCCTTCACGAAGAACTGTATCAACATCACCAAATTCATCTTCAATTGTATCTAATAACATGCCATCAAGAATTGAACCTAAAAGATATGATGGGAAGTATCCAAATGATCCTTCTGACCAGTGAACATCCTGCATAACTCCTTCAGCATCATTAGGAACATCTACTCCTAAATACTCTTTGTACTTAGCGTTCCAAATTGCTGGTAAGTCTTCTGCCTTAATCTTATCTGAGAATAAATCTCTTTCGATTTCATATCTAATAATGATATGTAAGCAGTATGTAAGTTCATCAGCCATAGTTCTAATAAGTGATGGTCTAGCATTATTTAACCTGTCCATAAACATATCAAGGTCATCTGTTATACCTGTCATGGCTTTAAACTCATCATAGATAGGAATCCAGAAGTTCTTATTTCTTCCTAAGATGTTTTCCATAAATCTAGACTGAGATTCATGAAGTCCCATAGTACAAACATTGTATGTTGGACATTCTCTTAAGTCTTCACCATAACTCTGATCAAAGATACCATGACCGCCTTCATGAATAATGGTAGCAGCAAAGTCATAAACTGGTGCATCTTTATCAAAGGCTATTCTTACATCATCCTTACATAAGCCTGTTGTATATCCATGAGGATAAATACCAAGAGCCCCTCTATCATTATCAAAACCAATGTAGTTAAGTAAGAACTTACCTGCATTAATTAATGATACTTCATCAGTCTTTTCGCCTTGATCAAGTTCTTTTGGCTGCAAGTTCTTAATGATAGGAATGATTTCTCTCTTTAATTCTTCAAAAAGAGGATCAATGTCCTGCATCTTCATACCGCGAGTGTACTCATTAAGCATCTCATCATAGAGATTATCGCTGTCTGGGTTCATGATTTTGAAATACTCTTTTGTCTTGTTAGCAACTTCAATAAGATGCTCCTTAAAGATAGAAAAGTCTTTCTTTTCCTTAGCTTCTTTCCAGGCTATCTTAGAACTTGCAATTGTGTTCATATAGTTTTCAAAAAACTCGCTAGATACGCGTGACTGCTTCTTATAATGTTCAATTTCTGTAAGGATAAATTTCTTCTGGCCTTCTGTTAGGGAATCATATTCACCTGACTCGTCAAAATAGATATCATTAAGCAGCTGGATGTATTCACGTGATGTTGAAAGTTCAAACACTTCAGTCTCAAGCTTAGTCTTAATCTCTACTAAATAATCAAGTGCCTTAGGAGGACAGATAGTATCCATTTCCCAATATAACATTGTTATTAAATAATTCTTTTCATCTACTTTCTTTAAGTAGTTCTGTAATGCTTCAAATTTCTTCATTCTCTTACCTCTTAATCGTCGTGCTTAGTTAATAAGTTACTAGGTTAATAATAGATTAATAAATAAATTTGTAAATACATTAGTGCGCTTTTCAAATACGCAAAAAACTTAATAATATATATATCATAATTTCCATTTTTTGTCAATAATAAAAGAAGATGCTAAAAGCATCTTCTTTTATGAATAAAAAAATTATTAACCTATTAAATTACTATTTTAATTCATCTTTTAATTTTTCTAATTCATCAAGAGATAAATCATCAATCTTACTCTTTACTTCAGCTCCTAATTGTTCTTTAATTAGTTGAGTTTTTTGAAGTTCAAGTTCTTCGATTTCAGCTTTATGTTTTAATATTTTAGCTTCAATCTTTTCGATCTTATCAGCATAAGTATCCTTTTTAACTGGAGCAGGTTCTTCAGATGCTGGAGTTTCATCTATTAATGCTTCAACTTCAGCTGGAACTTCTACTTCAACAGGTACTTCGACAGCTGGAACTTCAGTTTCAACTGTTTCTTCTACTGGTAATGGTTCTGGTTCTACACCTTCTTCAGCTAGAACAGATGCCATTTCTTCATTAGATAAGATATCAGGAGAAGCTTCTTCTTTTACTTCAGGAACTTCTACTGGTGTTTCATCTACTACTGGTACTGGTTCTACACTTACTTCAGGTACAACCTCAGGTGTTTCAGCAGTGGCTGCTTCCGGCGCTACTTCTACAGCTGGAGTTTCTTCAACAGCTACAGGAGTTTCAATTGCTGGTTCTGCAGTTACTGTTTGTTCTTCCATACTTGCTTGTGCTGCGGCTACAGCTGCTGCTACGCTTTCTGGTGTAATTGCTTCATTTTCCATTGTTACCTCCTAGTATTAAACATAATAATAAAATTCATTATAGGAATATTTTACCATATTTAGTCAAATTAGTCAATACTTTTCTTGAATTTTTATAAAAGAAAAGAGATAGTTAAATTGATTAACTATCTCTTATAGGTATAATGAAAAGGTTCATTATTTATATCGAAACATTTTTTATTTTATTAATACTCTTCTTTAAATTTTTCTAATTTATTTTTTGCTTCTTCTAGAGTATTGCCCTTAATGTCGTAATAATACTTGATTAGCGGTTCTGTACCTGATGGTCTTAATGCTATGAATGAATCATCTTCTAGGATGTATTCTATTACATCTGATTTTGGAAGATCAAGTGGTCTTACTTCGCCAGTTTGTAAATTAGTAATTGTGCTTTCTAGGCAGTCAATAATTTCTTTTACTTTTACTCCTGCGATTTCACTCTTCTTATTATTACGAGCATCAATCATTATGTTCTTAATAACTTCTGCTCCTTCTTTTCCTTCGAATCTCTTAGCTATTGTTTCGTTAACAAATCTACCATATTTATCATAGATGTTTTCCATGAATTTAAATACTGTAGTGTTCTTTTCTTTACATAGTGCCATAAGTTCTGCTACTAACATTGTTGTTACTACTGCATCTTTATCTCTACAGTGTGTTCCCTTTACGTATCCATAACTTTCTTCAAATCCAAATACAAACTTACCATATCCTTCTTCATCGCAACACTTACTAATTTCACTACCAATATGTTTAAATCCTGTTAGTGTTACTGATAATTTTACTCCATAAGAATCTGTTATACATTTTACTAAGTTTGTTGTTACTATAGATTTAATTACTCTTTCATTACCTGTTAATTCTCCTCTTTCTTTTAGAGATGATAGTACGTATTCAGTTAGCATAGCTCCAACCATGTTACCTGTGAATTTAATGTATTCACCATTTTCATTTCTAACCATCATTCCAAGTCTATCAGAGTCAGGGTCTGTTGCAATAATTACATCAGCATCATTTTCTTTTGCGTATCTAATTCCAATTTCATATACTTCTTCATATTCTGGATTTGGTTTTGGAATAGTAGGGAATGATCCATCTGGATTTTCTTGTTCTTTAACTACTATTACATTACTAAAACCTGTTTCAGCTAAAACTCTTCTAACTAATTTATTACCACAACCATTAAGTGGTGTATAAACTATCTTAATATCTTTTCCTAATTTTTCACTTACTTCAGGATTAATTCTTTCTTTTTTAATTTCTTCAATGTAGACATCATCAACTTCTTCTTTACCTACATATTCGAATAATCCCATTCTTATTGCATCATCTTTATCCATGATATCAATGTTGTAATCTTTTTGATTTTCAACAAAGCTCATTACTTCACTATCAACTGGTGCTTTAATTTGACATCCATCATCCCAGTATAATTTATAACCATTATATATTGCTGGGTTATGTGATGCTGTTAGCATAACACCACTTATACAGTTAAAATGTCTAATCATAAAACTAAGTACAGGTGTTGGTCTTAGTTCATCACTAACATATGCTTTAATACCATTGGCGTTAAAAACTAAAGCTGTTATTTCAGCAAATTCTTTACTAAAATGTCTTGAATCATAACTAATAGCTACAGCTGGGTTAGGTACATTTTTACTATTAATATAATCTGCAACACCCTTTGTTGTTTTCATTATTACATATTTATTCATTCTATTAGTACCAGCTCCAATGATACCACGAAGACCTGCTGTACCAAATTCTAAGTCTCTATAAAATCTATCTTCAATTTCTTTTTCATCTGTTAAAGATTTTAATTCTTCTTTTGTTTCATCATCTATGAATTCACTATCTAGCCATTCATTCATTCTTTCTTTGTAATCCATAATTAATTCCTTTCTAATTTTATAATTAATAATGTTTATAAAAATTTATATTTTATATTTTATAATTTATATTTTTTTCTTATTCAACAATTTCACCAGTAGGAGATTTAAATGCATTATCACTTGTTAAGATAAATTTATATTCTTTATCTTCTGTTACTTCTATTGTTCTTTCTACTCCTTCATAACCTGCTCTTGTTATTTTTATTGTATGAGTTCCTGGTGTTAATCTTGCTACTATTTTTCCTGTTGCTTTACTTGTTCCATCAATATCTATATCAGCATCAGTTGGTTCTGTTGATATATTTATTTTATATTTTTCAACAGTAGTATTATTTTCTAGTAATGCTTCTTCTTCAGTAAGCATAGTAACATTTATTTGTTTTGTTTTATCTGTTACTTCAACTGTTTTAGTAACAGCTTTGTAATTATCTTTTGTAAATGTTAATGAATATATACCATAAGGAAGAGTTAATGTATTACTTCCTAAATAATCTCCTTCAGCATTATCTAATTTATCAGAATATGTTTTATTAAAATTACCATCTTTATTTTTAACACTTAATGAGTAATCACTAACATTAATATTTATATTTACTTGTCCTGTTTTTACTTTGACATCATTAACATCAGCATTAGTTACTTTATCTTCTTCAACTTTGACTGATAAAACTAAATCATCTATGCCTTGTTTTGTTATTGCTAAATTATAATCGCCTGGCATAAGATATGTATCACTAAGATCTTCAATCTTTAATATCTTTTTATCACCAACTTGAACTAATGCTCCTTTTAGTGTGTCTGGATATGTTAGATTAATTCTTCCTAAGTAATAACTAATATCTATTCCTAGAACTGTTTTATCATAACCTGATACACTTATAACAACATTACCTTCAGCTAAATCTTTGTAACTTGCTTTACCATCTTTGTATGTTAATGAATATTCTTTATCTAAAATATAATCAACATTGTTAATTTCAATTTCATTTTTTAAGTAATCAAAATTAAAATCTGTAACTTCATTTTTAGTCCATGATTTTGGACTTACCATCATCTTAGAAATAATATTAGATTCTTCAGTGTATGATAAATCTACTATCACTCCAGTTTTAAATGTATCTTTACTTATTAACTTACTATCTTTATCTAAATATTTTGTTTGTTTAGATAAATTAAAATCATCACTATATGCTATACCTTTATTAAAGTCATATAGTTTAACAACTTGTTTATCAAAGTTAATACTCATGATTGAAGCTGTCATACTTTTTTGCGCTAGTTTAGTAATATCTACTTCATCATCGTCTATAGTAACAGGTTTAATATCAAACATATTAAAGGCTACTACAAAGACTGTAATAAAAACTACTATACCTACTAAAACCGTGAACACTTTCATAGCTCTTATGCTTTTATCACTCTTATCCATTATTCCCTCTTTAATATTTTTTATAATTGTTTTTTATTTTTTTATTTTTTAATTTTTTATGTTATATTTTTTATTTTTCTGGATATAAATTTCTTACTGCAAGCATTATTAAAATATTTGGTATCACTAAAAATGACATATCTATGTCTATTAGTGAATGAAGTAATACTAAAAGTATTATTACATTTTCATATGATAATAATTTTTTATTTCTTGCACATATATAAATATATCTCGCAAAATAAATTAGTGATAATGCTAACATTATAAATCCATAGTTAAGTACTATTTGATAAGGAACATTATGTACTAATCTTAATTTATATTTGTTTTCTTTTATTACATTATGTTTTAAATATCCTTCATAACCTAGTCCAAAAGGATAATCTTTTATTATATCATTTGCTTCAACTAGATAACTGTATCTTAGTTTAATATCTCTTTCTATTGTATCTATTTTAAATCTATTTATTAATTTATCATTATTCATAACAAATATAACTAATAGTGATACAAGAAGTAATGATATTAATGATATGATTAGTATGTATATTTTTTTATTTGATTTATTATTTTCTTTTTCCAATAATTTTTTATTTTTAATTTTATCTATGATTAATTTTAAAACATATAAACCTAGATATAAAACTAGAAGTATATACGTAAAACGCGAATTAGTTAAAATTAATGCTGATAGATCTAAAATCATTACTAGAACTTTTATTACTTTTTGTAATTTTGTTTTTGTTTTTATATGTACTAGCATTATAAAAGATATTAAAAAGAACATAGCTGTTGCATTTGCATAATAAAATGTTGCTTCAAATCTTCCTTCTCTATAAAAGTTTTTACTAAATAATAAAAGACCCATACATATGCTAGATATAACTACTGCTAAATCAAATCTAACTATTTCATCTTTTTGATTATTTTCTTTTTTATTTTCTTTATCTTTTATTCTTTCATGTTTAAATCTTATTGCACATATGATACTAAATAATATCATCTCAAGTAGTTGAATATTACCATTAAGTAATAGTTGATAATCTATTTCTTCACCATAGTAATAGTTATTAATAAAATATGTACTGTTACTTATAAGTAATATTAATAACCCTAAAATTATTAATCTCTTTATTATTTTATTATCATATGTTTTAACTTTTTGTTTTACTGTTACTTTTTGTTTTTCATTTTTATTTTTGTTTTCTTTTTTTATCTTTATTTTATTTTTAATTTTATCTACTATAAATTTTATTATGTATAAAAATAATATTAGTGATAAATATAAAAATGCATACGTAAAATCTTTTTCAAAATATAATCCTGAAAAGAATGGTGATATGACTATAAAGGTATAAAATAAAACACTTATTAAATTATCCATTTAATTATTATTCCTCTTAATTATTATTCCTCTATTAATTTCATAAAATCTTCTTCTGTTATAATTGGAATATTTAATTCCTTTGCTTTTTTATTTTTACTAGAAGTACTATTTATATCATTATTAATTAAATATGTTGTCTTAGCTGATACTGACCCTGATGCTTTACCTCCAAGACTTTCTATTTTTTCTTTTAGTTCATCTCTATTAGAAAAGATATGTACATCTCCAGTTATTACAAATGTCATTCCATTTATCTTACTATCTGATGTATCTATTTCTTCTTGTTCTTCGATGTTCATATAACTTGCTAATTTAATTGCATGATTTTTGTGTTCTTCATTGTTAAAATATATAGCTACATTATTAGCTGTTATATCTCCAAATCCATCTATTTCTACTATGTCATTAAAACTTGCATTTATTAAGTTATCTAATGTTTTAAATTTCTTAGCTAGTAATTTACTAGATTGGAATCCTATATCTTGTATACCTAGTGAGTTTATAAAGTTTGCTAGTTTAATATTTTTTGAATCTTCTATGCTCTTTGTTATGTTATCATAACTTTTTTCTCCGAAGCCTTCCATATTTACTATTTCATCTTTATGGTTTTCTAATGTATAAAGATCTATGACATCTTCTATTATTTTTTCATCAACAAATTTTTCTAATACTTTTTCACTTATACCTACAATGTTAGCACAGTTTCTTGATACAAAGTGTTCCATGTATTTTAAACTTTTTGCTGAACAGTTTTCATTTATGCAGTATAACATTTCTGAATCATTTATTTTTTTAACTTCAGCTATGCCAAGGCATGCCGGGCATATGTTTGGTACAGTTAGTGTGTTACTCATTGTTAAGTTTTCTAATACTTGAGGTATTATCATATTTGCTTTATATACT
>JAKSVV010000073.1 GCA_024407775.1 Clostridia bacterium | reverse complement strand
GTAACTTTTTTAGAATCTAAAAGTTCAAGAATTTCTTTAACTGATAGTTTTTCTATTTCCATTATTAATACCTCCCCTTATTCTACTACCTTAGTAACATAGAAACATCCGTATTCTTTGTCTTTTGCATTAGATAATACTTCGTCTCTTGTAAGTGATGGTTTAACTTCATCATCACGAAGAACATTAACCATATCACTAGTTGTTGCTGTAGGTTTAACACTTGATACATCAATAGAACTTAATGTGTTTGCATATTCAACTATACTGTTTAATTCTGTTTGATACTTTTCTATTTCTTCATCAGTAAATGATAGTCTAGAAAGCATTGCTAATTTTTTAACTTCTTCTTTTGAAATCATTGTTATACCTCTTTATTTTTTATAAATTATTATAATTTCATTCATTCACCTAATAATATCATTTTAATAATGGATTGTAAACATAAAATGAGATAATTTTTTATAGAAAAATACAATAAAAAAGGAGAATTTTATTCTCCTTTTTTGTCTAATTTATTTTTATATTTTTTTATTCTATAATTTCATTAGATATTTCTTCTTGAACATAATATGTAAGTTCTTGTTTACCTGGTTTTTCTAATGAATTAAATTCATCAATTTTCCATAAACCATCTTCATATCTTAATTTGTCAATTTCTTTATAAAGCATAAGTTTTATAGTTTGACCATTATAATTTTCTGTTTTAACAGAAATAAAATCTTTTTCTTTTCCTGCTATACAATATGCAGCATCTTTCATAATTACAAAATCAATATATCCACCACAATTCCAATATGTTGGATCAGTATAATTTCCGCAAATATTACTGTAACAAATTCCATCTGGTCCTTCAATAATTCTAGGGCAATCATTATTCATAAGTTTATTTACCATTTTTTTAGTAAACACCCTATTTAAGTTTGATATAAAATCCTCATACTTAATATTATCTTTTGATTTAAAATAAACTAAATAAAAAAATGACTCATTGAGTCATTTTTTATAATAAATATTATTATCTTATTTGAATTATTCAGCTTCTTCGAATGCTTGAGTAAAAGCGTCTTCTAAAGCTTTTTCTAATTCTTCTTCATCCATACCTGAAATTTCAGCTAATTTAGCTTGCATTTCTTCTTCAGACATATCTGAAAGTTCATCTAAAGATACACCAAATTGTTCTTTAAGAGCATCAGATGTTACATCAGCTACTGTTTTAACAGCAAATGCTGCAATAATAACCATAACTGTGATAATAACTAATGCTACACCATTACAAATGATACCAGCAATAGAGATACCTTTTTTGCTCTTTGGTGCTTCTTCTCCTTCAGCTACTTCAACTGGTTTATTTGCTTTAACTAATGCACAGATACCTAAGATTAAACCTACGATAGCTGGTACATAAGCAACTACATTACAGAATGGAATGATTCCTAAGATTACAGAAATTATTCCTAGTACTAAAGATGCTACTGCCATAATTTCCTCCTTATTAAATTTTTTTAATTTATTAAAAATATTTATATATAAATTTATATATATAAATATTTTTTATCTTATATTTTATAAGACATTTGTTATTATAAATGAAATAATAACAAATGCAAGATAAATAATTAAAAGTGATAGTGTTATTACATCTATTAAAAAATATTTTTTTATTCTTTCATTTCTTTTCATATCACAAAAATATATTACTCTAAAAATAATATTAGTTACTACATAACATAATATTACTATTACTGGGATTGATACTATTTCTATTTTAGTTCCATGCCATAATGCATTTATCATTCTAGTACCACCGCAGAACGGACATAACTTTCCTGTTGCATTATTATAAGGACATTCAACTAATAATGGATTTATCTTTCCTAATATTTTTGCTATGAATGGATATAATAATATAAAGATATCAAATGAAAGAAGTGTTAATGAAAAATCTTTATATATGTTTTTTAATTCATTAGTTTTTGATTCATTAATTTTTGATTCATTATTTTTTTCTTTATTCATTTTTTATTTTTATTATCCTTTATTTTTTAATTTGATCCCAATATTGTTTTAATCCTTGTTCATATTTATTTTGTCCATATTCATAATATACTTCATCTTCAAGACCGCTTGGTAAGTAATTTTGTTTTACCCAGTGGTTTGGATAATTATGTGGGAACTTATATGCTTCTGGATTATTTTTTGAACTTGATTTTGGATCTCTTATATAACTTGGTATATCTCCAATGTCTTTATTATGGATATCATCAAGTGCTTTATCTATGGCCATCTCTCCAGAGTTTGATTTAGGTAATGTTGCTAGATATATGACAGCCTCGGCTAGTGGTATTCTTGCTTCAGGTAATCCTACTTCTTTTGCTGCATCAGTACAAGCTTTTACTACAGTAATTGCTTGAGGATGAGCCATACCTATATCTTCACATGCTATAACTAATAGTCTTCTAATAATTGATAACATATCTCCAGATTCAACTAATCTTGCTAAGTAATGTATAGCAGCATTAGGATCTGATCCACGAATTGATTTTTGAAAACATGATAAGTAATCATAATGGTTATTACCAAACTTATCATAGTCCATATATTTTCCTTGTTTTAATTCTTCTATGTCACTTGTTGTTATACTTTTTCCTGTTTGATTAATAATAGCAGCATCTAATATATTTAATGCTCTTCTTACATCACCACCAGATAATATACTAATCATCTTAGCTGCATCATCATCTATTTTATAATCTAAATCTTTTTGTCTTTTTAAGATATATTCAGATATTTCATCAGGAGTAATTTTATTAAATTCAAATACTAAGCAACGTGATAGTAATGCTCCATAAATATAAAAGTATGGATTTTCTGTTGTACTTGCTATTAGTGTTATATCTCCAGATTCAACATATTCAAGAAGTGCTTGTTGTTGTTTCTTATTAAAGTTTTGTATTTCATCAAGGTATAAAATGATTCCATTCATACCATTAATAGTATCAAGTTCTTTAGCTATGTCTTTGATATCTTTAGTACCACATGTTGTAGCATTAAGTTTATAAAGTGTTTTATTCATATTGTTTGCTAGTATGTTTGCTATGGTTGTTTTACCTACACCACTAGGGCCATAAAAGATCATATTAACACATTCTTTTTTATTAATTAGGTTTCTAAGAATTTTTCCTTCACCAACTAGATGAGTTTGTCCTATGACTTCATCAAGATTAGTAGGTCTAATTCTATCAGCTAATGGTTTCATATCACTTTATCCTTTCATAATTTTTTTTAATTAAAATAACTAATGATAACATTAATTGTTTGCATTAATTGTTTGCATTAATTGTTTGCATTAATTATTTGTATTAATTACTTATATCATATGTATAAAAAATTACAAGTAAAATTTGAAGTATATTTTGTATTGACTTTACCTAAGAAGCCGTGATATAATACCCGGTGACGCAAATAATTTGAGATAGATTTAAATCTCATTACTTCTTAATAAGGAGAGAGCATTAATGAAGAGAGAGAAAATTGAATACGCGATATGGATAGTAGGTCTAGTTGCAGAATTTATTTTAATGATACTTATGAGAGTATTTAGTTTTAATTTAGGTTTTGCATCAACCCTTCTTTGGGCAGTTATGTTCCTTGCACTTGCAATATTTTATTTTGCTACAAGAGAGCATGAAATGCTTGGATTACTTTTTACCGGATACGCAGTGTTACTTGCTACAGTACTATTTAAGATGGTAACTAGAAAAGTATTTATCATTTCATTTATTACTTGGAGCGCTATATGCGGTCTTATATATCTTGCTATAGTATCTGCTGTAATTAGACTCTTATGGAAGAGGTTAACAGGTCAGGATGACTATCACAAGTATTTAAGAAAAGAGGAAGAAGAAAAGCGTAAGAAGGAAGCTGCTGATAAAGTAGAACCATAAAACAATGCGTTTTAAAATTTAGTTTTCAATCAAAAAATCAAAAAGAAAAAAACAAAAAGAAAAACACCTTCACATTGTGAAGGTGTTTCTTTTTGTTAATAAAAAAATAAATTTAATTCAAATAATCACACACTTTTTTATTAATTAAAATCTCTTAGAAGCTTTCAATATCCCCGCTGAAAGTTCTAGCATCGTTATCTTTATCTTTCTTACTCTTTTTATTTTTGTCTTCTTTAGGAAGAACTAAAATAAGTATACCTACGACTGTAAGTAAAATTGGCACTGGAAGTGTTGCTGCTATGATAGCTCTTTCTGATAAGAAAAATACAACACCGGCTGCTGCAAGAAGTGTGCCCCAGAAATAATTCTTATGAGCAACAAAAATGTATACACCAGGTACGATAAGGAACAATGTCCACCATCCCTTGATATAAGCTGCAATATCTACGCCGCATGCACTAAAGATTGAAATTACACCATAAATAACTAAAATAAGTCCAATAAGAACTCCATCTTTTCTCTTACTATTCATTTTTTCTACCCCCGTGGATAAAAAATTGTTAATAAAGTTACAGTAAATAATTTATTTAGTTGTAGTTTTTTGTGCGTGATTTATTTAGTTTTAATAGTAAGCTTTAATAAGCTCTAAAAACTTAGGTAATTATATCACGGGTTCGGTTTTTTAGCAATATCTTTTTTTGAATTTTTTTGAAAAAGAAAGTATACATTCAAAAAGGAGAGGTTTATCCTCTCCTTTGTTCTCTCTTATGCTTATTTAGCCCAGCTAATATCGAGTATTACAATACCTGTTACAGAATGATCCCTATCAATGAATTCACACACAACGCTATACCCGTCATTCATGAGTTCTAGAGCAATACGTTTTATTCCTTCTCTTCTTATTTTAAGTTCAGCTTCATCTAAATGTTTTCTAAGAAAGAACTTATGTTCATTAGAAGCACATTTAATTTCGTCATAAATTTCATCTAGCACTTGCTGTTCTTTTTTGCAAGTAATTAAAGAAGTCGTTACAAAACAAATACCCATATTAGCATTTTCTTTTGCCTCGCTAGCAGTATACTTCATATCCTTTTTCCTCCATAAGATAATATATTCTTTTATAAGAATACAAAAAAATTGTTAAACATCGGTGAGATTATATCAACTAGTCAATTAAAAGTCAACGATAAAAAATATTAGTCTTGAAGTTTTACCTGGTTCGTTATATAATACGCTTAACAAAAACAATTAATAATTTGTAGTAGATATATATACTATATGGAGGATTTCTTATGGCGGAATATTTATCCCGGTTATTTTTTATCTTCTTTGTTTATTCAGTAGGCGGATGGTGCGTCGAAACAATTAGAGTAAGTTTAAAAGAAAAGATGTTTGTAAATAGAGGGTTCCTAATTGGACCATATTGTCCTATTTATGGATCAGGTGCAGCATTACTTGATGTAACTCTTAATTACTATACTAATCACCCTTTCTTATATTTCTTTCTTTCTATGACCTTTTGCGGCATACTTGAATACATAACAAGTTATGTTCTAGAAAAAAGATTTAAAGCTAGATGGTGGGATTATTCAACAAGAGCATTAAACATTAACGGAAGAGTATGTGCTGAAAACTTACTTCAATTTGGTTTCTTTGGAACTATCTTTATGTGCTATGTTAATAAGACAATACTTTCTAAGTACTACATGATGAATGAATCAGCAAGACATATTATTATGTTAGTATTATTTTTAATAGTAATATCAGACTTTATAGTATCAGAAACTTTAATTAAAAAAATTAAAAGTGATATTAATGGTTTATCAAAAGATAATACTGTTGAGATATCTAAGAAAGTACAAGAACTTATTAAAGAAAGAAATATTTTTCATCGTCGTATGTTTAAAGCATACCCTGGTTTAAAACTAAATATACTTCACATGGATGCTAGCATCAAAGATATGATTGTATCATTCTTAGAACATGTAAAAAGTGAGCTTGATATTGGCAATGTTAAAAACCATAGTGAAGATGAAAAAGAAAAAGCTGAAGAAAAAAATAACTAAAAATTTTCAAAAAAAAATTAAAAAAACAAAAACAAAAGTAAAAAGAAAAATGGATTCAAATTTTGAATCCATTTTTTATTTTATAAAATTATTTTTATTTTTAATTTCATTTTTTATTTTTATTATTCAGCAATTTCTTCTTTTTTCATTGCTTTTAGTTTGTCATACATAACTGGGCAAACCATACAAATTTTTGGCATTAAGATTAACATCCAAATTAATGATACTATTATTAGTAAAAAACCTAATAAAACGATAACTCCACTACCTGCTACTTGTGTGAATGATGAACCATTCATAACAGCTGCAAGTGTTGTGAACAATCCTGGAATTACTAATGCATATCCTGCTATTAAAATAATTACTGGTACTAATGCAAGTTTAAGTGGTGTCCAGAATACGAACCATTTGTGTCCACTAACTAATTTTCTACTTTCTTTTAATGAACCAATAATTCCATCTCCTTCATAGTTTCTATAAATATAGAAAGTATAAAGTAATGATACCATTACTACTACAACCATGTAAGCTGCGAATAATAAAATTGATACGATTGGTCCAGCTACTGGAATAAATCCAATTGCAGCCATTACTAATCCTGCTATTAATGATGCAGCATATACAACAACAAAGAATAATAATGATGATACTAAGAATTTTAAGTATCCAACAAAATTAGTGAATCCATAAAAGATTGTTACTAATTTTTCTTCTTTGTTTCTTGCATCAAAGAAATATTTAGCAAGACCATATCCAAAGATTGATCCTAATATACATCCTAATGTCATTGATATAATCATTCCTACGATATCATTATTAATTACAAGTGATAGTAATCCTCCTAGAATTCCTCCACCAAATCCTGCTATTACCATTGTTAATAGGTATACTCCGAAGAATTTCCACCAGTTACCTTTAACAAGTGTTTTAACTTCTTTTAAAACTTCGTTTGTCATTTAAAACTCCTCCTTAATTTAATTCAATTATTTAAAAAATTATTTATAAAATTTATTTATAAAATTTTTTATAAATAATTTTAACTTTGTTTAGTATAACAAAAATAAATTTTAGTTCAATAAATTTACTCTAATTAATCTTCTGTTAATTCTTTTTCATTATTTAATTTTTTATAAGCTGATGGTAATAATGTAAATCTTCTTGGGATTAAAATTATTTTTATAATAAAGGCTATGATCATACATAATGAACCTAGTCCCATGAATAATACATTTTTAATTACACTAGAATAACTTGCTAGTTTTACTGCTTCAAATATTAATGCTTGTTTATATAATTCATATGATGCAAAGAATAAGATTAATACTCCACATATATCTAGTATGATAGGTATTAAATATAATCTTATAGGAAGCCATAACATAGACCATAAGTGTCCCTTAACTAAAGTAAATGATCTACCTATTGATTTCATACTACCTTTGCCATCAAGTAATGGATACATAAATAGTGATACATATATAAATAATATTGCAAAGATTAATGTAAAGATCATGTATACTAAAAATGGAACAGTACTTACATTTAATACTGGTATAACCATCTTAGCTACACCTGGTATCTTTAGTGTTAATCTTGCTATAAATCCTGCTATAAGATCATATACTGCGCTAGCAAGACATATCACTAAACCTGCTAATATGTATTTCATTGTTAATTTAAAATGAGTAAATCCATAAAATAAATATTTTATTTTTTCATTATTATTTACACTTTCATAAAAATATTTATTAGCTCCTATTGCGATACTAGAATAAATATATATACCAAGTAATACTAAAGGTATTAGTGCTATTAAAAATACTTTCTTACCAAATACTCTATAAATAACTAAATCACTAATTAAAAATGATGTTGTTATTCCTGATATTAATACAAATATTAATAAAAAGATTCCAAAGAACTTCCACCATTTTCCCTTTGTATATTCCTTAGTCATTTTTAAAATTTCTTTTGTCATAAATAAATCTCCTTTA
>JAKSVV010000072.1 GCA_024407775.1 Clostridia bacterium | reverse complement strand
ATCCAATAATGATGAAAGAAGCACTATCTAAGTGCAACTATGTCGAAAGTTTTGCCGATTCACTAGAGAAAAAAGCAGAACGAGTATTTTCTGTGCTAAGCAATATTCTTTATTAATAAAAAACTATTATTAGCTAATTAGCAGTTATTTTGTAGCCTTTTTTCTATAAATCACGTATATATTTGTGTAGGGAGATTAACTATTATGGCAAAAACTCAAGAAGAATTAGATGAATTAAAGAATGAATTAGAATCATTGACATTCAAGTTTAGGGAATTAACAGATGATGAGCTAAATATAGTAACTGGCGGAGGACTTCCAGCTACTGGAGCTATTGCAAGAATGATTGGGCCAAATGGTGCTGGAAAAACTACTATTTTTCGTTACATTGATTTAGTAAATGATGCTGTATGTGGCATACGCCCTGAAGAAACAAGCAGCGTGATAAAGTAAGCAATAATTAAGAAAAGAACGGCTTAGAAACCAATCAATATAAAATAAGAAGGAGAGAGATTGATTATGACAGATTATAGAAATTTAACAGATGAAGATTTAACAAGAGTTTCTGGCGGAAAAACTAACGGAATGTGTGATGTAGATGAAAAATTGTATCCATATTGTTGTGAAGTTTGTGCTAATTGTGTTCATTGTGAGTTTACTGGAGAATATAACGAATATAAAAATTATGCTCTTTGTTGGTGCAATGATTTAGAAAAAGAGTTCTGGGTTAATTTAAGCTCATACCCAGGTGTTGTTAATAAAACTAAAAAACAATAATAGCAACAATAAAATAAATGACTTTTAGACTACAGATCATAGCGATTTGTAGTTTTTTATTTTAGAAATGTGTTATGCATAGTAAAATATAACACAAGAGGAACAAATGAATAATTATTCTTACATTACATTAAGAGAAAAAGCAAAGATTAAAGATGAAGCTGCTAGATGGTTCCATAGCAAGTGGAATGTTCCAATAGAAGCGTATCTAACTTGCATGGATGCATACCTAAATGGGGAAACAGAATATGGGTGGTATCTATGTTTAGATGGCGAAAAGATTATTGGTGGTATGGGGGTTATTGAAAATGATTTTCATGACCGTAAAGATCTTACACCTAATATTTGTGCTGTCTATACAGAAAAAGAGTATCGAAATAAAGGCATTGCTGGAAAACTACTTAATATGGTTATTGAAGATTTACGTACCAAAGGTATTTCGCCTGTTTATCTTGTTACTGATCATATTGGTTTTTATGAGAAATATGGTTTTGAATTCTTTTGTATGGTTAATGTAGAAGGGCAAACAAACACGAGTAGAATGTATATTCACTATTAATTGCATATTTTTATGGCTAATCATTATACTTTTATCATCGTTTTCGTATATATTTGTGTAGGGAGATGTTATTTATGGCAAAAACTAAAGAAGAACTAAATAACTTAAAACAAGAATTAGAAACATTAACAACTAAACTTCAAGAACTAACTGAAGATGAATTAAAACTTGTCACAGGTGGAGGCCATCAACATCCTATGTATTGGGGAACAACTTGGGTTTTGGCGGAAGAAGTAAAAAAGAATGATGTTGGCAGTGCTAAAACAATAAAAACTTCTATTGAAACACAACTTGGTGAATATGGTATAGGAGAATAACAAATATGGCAAAAACTAAAGAAGAATTAAAAGAATTGAAACAAGAAATTGAAACATTAACATTCAAATTAAGAGAACTATCTGATGATGAATTAAAAGAGGTTACTGGTGGTTTGGGTAATGATATCGCACCTAAAGATAGAGATATCGCAATGGTTTTCCAAAACTATGCATTGTATCCTCGTATGACTGTATATGATAATCTACCACAAAGTACCATTCGTGCTGTTGATAGAAAAATGCGTGATGCTAAAATAGCAGAATAAATAAAATAACCAGGAGAAAAAATATGAAAACTAAAGAAGAATTAAATGAATTAAAAAACGAACTTGAATCAGTAGCATTCAAACTTAAAGAACTAAATGATGATGAATTAAGTATGGTTACAGGTGGTGTTGCTGGTGTAGATGTTTGTACAGCACAGCCAGGGAAAGGATTCGCAGTATATATTCGTGGAATTGGCACTGTTAACCAATCTCAACCTTTAGTTATCATAGATGGAGTTGCAGGAGGAAGCTTGAGTGATATTGCTCCTCAAGATATAGAAACAATTGATATCTTAAAAGATGCAAGTGCTACTGCTATTTATGGTTCTAGAGGTTCAAATTAATAGATTAAGAGAAAAATATGAAAACACAAGAAGAATTGAACGAGTTAAAACAAGAATTTGAAACTTTAACTAATAAGCTTAAAGAACTAACAGACGAAGAATTAAAAGAAGTTGCTGGTGGTTCGTGGGTTGAGAAAGAAGAATTCAAAGAGTCTGGAGCTACTATTGTTCATAGGAAATGTTTTTAATAATATGCCAAATAATAAAGAATTAAAAGAAATAGATTTAGAAAAAGTAAGTGGCGGAACTAGCGAAGATAAGCCTGTAATAATGAGTGGCAAAGTCGTTTCTTATTATGGCTATTTAAAATTTGTTGTTGAACTAAATAATGGCTCAAGAGTATCTTGTGAAGTTGATAAAAAAATTAAATCAAAAGCCATAAGCTTAATTAACGGAGATACTGTTAAAGTTAAACTAGATAAAGAAGACCAAACCGAAGGGATAATTGTAGACATTTAAATTGCGTATTTGAGTAAGGAGATTAGATTTATGACAAAGGTTAATGAGTTAAAAGATGATGAATTAAAAACTGTTGCTGGTGGAGTATCAGCAAATGGAATTGAATATAAATATTCAATAGGTACTAAGCTGATATGTTGTGGTGAAAACGAATCCATCATAGCTGAAATATTAGATCATGCAGTTATAAATGGTGCCCCTGCATATTTATTAGATGCTACCAAAAATTTCCTTTATTCATCAGAATCCGAATCTATGCAAGCTACGCTTGAAGAATCTTTTTTGGATAAAGCTGGTTATGTGCCTTATTTAGACTAGAATAAGTGAACAGCACTTCAAATCAATAAAGATAGTCATTAGCACATATAAAAGGAGCAATTGAATGCTCCTTTTATAGTGCGATTGCAATAAATATTTATTTTATATTGCTTAATAGTTCTTGTAGTTTAGCTGTAGCGAATGGACAATCTTGTTTATATCTATCTGCATACATATAACATTCAAGAGCTTTGCCTAAGTCTTTTTCAACACCTAAACCATTTTCATACATTCTGCCCAAATCATACCAAGCCATACCTGAATTTGATTCGGTTGCTAGTTCATAACATTCAACTGCTTTTGCGTAGTCTTGTTCAACACCAACGCCTTCTTCATAGCAATATCCTACATTATCATAATAGGTAGTTGTGCTGTTCATTTCTGCGCCTTTTAGATAATATTCAAATGCTTTTTTAGTATCGACTTCAGCGCCTCTTCCAGCTTCATAAGCTTCGCCTACACAGAAGCAGGCTTCTGAATATCCTGCATCTGAAGCTTGAATTAATATGTCTAATCCTTTTGCTTTAAGTTCATCAGTTTCACCGGCAACATTTAAGAATTTTCCAGCGCTATACATTGCTTCTAAATCGTTAGATTCTACAGCTTTATCAAATAATTCATAAGCTTTATCTAAATCTTTTTCAACACCTTCTACATCTAAAGCATATAAATAACCTAGACCGTAGTATCCTAGTGGTAAACCAGTTTCAATTGCTTTTTCAAAGTATTCTTTAGCTTTTACATAGTCTCCGCTATTAACGCAATATATGCCTAAATTGTATAAGCAACCTAATTGAGAGAATGCTACACCTTTGTTATAGAACTCTAATGCACGATCAACATCTTTTTCTACACCTAAACCATTCATAAATAAATAACCAAGTTTATGGTAAACGATTGGATCAAATTCACCATTGGCGAGTGCATATGAGTATCCAGCTACAGCACCTGAATAGTCTCCCAAATATAACAATTCATTCGCTTCATGAATTAATGGCGTCTTTTTGGCATCCATTTCCATTTTCTTTTCGTGACCACCTTCAATTACAATCGTTATCTTATAATTGCTATCAGTTAATGTTTCTTCTTCATTTTTTTGGCAACCGACAAGTGTGAAGGCCATCATAATACAAACTAATGCTAATAATAGTTTTTTCATAATAAACTCCATTTTTTATTATTCTATCATACACGTTTTTTGCTGATAATAATAAAGAATCAAAAGAAATAGAGGAATTGAGGAATTCTGCATGTTTTGGATTACATTTGGATTAAATTTGTGTCCCTTTTCTTACTTTGTTCGTATACATTAGTAAGATAAGATAAAATATACGTAAAGAAGAGGTAAATCCTATGTCAGAAGAAAAGAAAACATTTGAATTAAAAGATGAAGAATTAAGTAAAGTTAGTGGTGGTGCAAAATACGTTTTATCTGAAGTAAATGTTGGAGATGTATTTTTGCTTGACAAATGTGGTACGTTTGTTGTAAAAAGTGATGTTGCGGATGACGGAAGTGATCCAAGAATTCCAGTAATAGAGGTTTCATGTTCTGGTGGTGTTTGGACAAAGTTAAAAGATAATTACTTAAATTTTTACGATCTTAACCGTTGCACCTATTCACTAGAATTAACTGGAACATTAAATCATTTACTTAAATAATTCAATATAGATTTATTTATAATATTAAACAATAGACTGTTTAATATTTTAGATAGTCAAGGCAGTTCAAATAAATGAATTGTCTTTTTTAATAGTCACATTTATCAGAAAAGTAATTGAAATACATAATAATTTTATTATATTAAAGATGAAAAGTGACAGTGGCCGGTAGACTGATACTGGATGTGCAGAATGATGCAAGCTTTCACTTTTTTATTTGAAAAAAGCAATTAAACAAAATGTTGTATTAATAATTATCCTAATATTGACAAATAAATAAAATAAGGATAACTTATAGGTATGGGATTAGATGTATACAAAAACATGTTAAACGAAGAATTGGACCGTAAAAGAAGAGCTTTGAAAGCTTTTGAATTGGATAATGTTAATAACGATAGAAAACCAATCTATATAAAGAAAGTCAAAGACAATTATTATATTTATATCAATGATGGTGATAAAGGCAATTTCCACTATAAATTATTAGGCAATAAAAAATCATTTTCTAAATCTGATTTAGAAAAATTAGAGTTTAATTCAAATAAATATAACGAAAACATTAGAAGTATCAACGAAATCAAAGATGATATTTCCAAATTAGAAAGGATGGTAAGAATCCTTGGCCAATAATCAGAAGCAATTAAATAGAATTCTTCAATTAATATCTGATAATGGTTTTTCTAATGAATTAGTATTAATGGGATCGTGGAATGAATACTTCTATAGTCAAATATATAAAGAGTATGAAACGTATATGGCTACTATGGATTTAGATTTCTACTGTATAAATAGAAATAAACAAAAAGCAGATAAAAGCTTATCATCTTTGCTTATAGAAAATGGTTTTGTATGTAGCCACGATTCATTAACTAATAAGACAACATTTATTAATAACGAATTTGAAATTGAGTTTCTTCATAGAATCACTAGAGAACTATCATCTACTGTGAAAGTTCCTAGATTAGATGTGGTTGCTGAATGTTTGGGTGGTATGGAAAGATACGAAAATCATGTAATAAAATATCATGATGATATTTATGATTATGATGTAAATATTATGAGCCCTGCATTTTATTGTGCTCATAAAATAGTGATTAATTCTAAAAGAAAAGCAGATAAACAAGAAAAAGATGCGATAGCTATAAGGAACGTTCTTTCTTTAATTGAAAAAAGAGAAGATCTTAAGAACGAATTTATTAATGTAGTAAATGAATTAACGAAAAATGAAAGAAAATCTTTTTTAGTAAATATTAAGTTATTGGATATTGAGCAAAGGATTATTTCTTTAACAAATTAAATATATGCAATTCTTTTATAGTCAATTTATACTAAATTAACACCTGATAATTAAGACTTATTAAATCCCACGGCCGATAATTTTAAGCCTATATTAGCGATATTTATAGTCTATTAGTTAGATTTTTTAAGAATATTATTGAACCTTTTTTCATAAAATTTCATTAGATTGTTGTGTACCTTTTACGAAACAGTTTGTATAAATATGAAGATGTAATAAAATATATATAAACAAAGGAGACTTATTTTTATGTCAGAAGAAAATAAAACAGTTCAATTAAAAGACAAAGAATTAGAATCAGTAACTGGTGGAGAAAATGAATATCCTGATAGTGCAGGCTATCAATACAATGGATACAATGTAGTTGATTCTGATTGGGGTTGCCCTTGTAAGAATGAAGGCCACTCTCCTGACTTTGAAGTTAGCGGCGGTTTTGTTTGCTGTCATTGCAAAAACTATGAAACATTATCTAGTCCTATTAATGGATGGCACGGCTATTGTACTTGGAGAAAAATTAAATAATCAGCTTCTTTATGGCTGTTCTTAAACACAAAAAAGATTCTTGGGTCGGATTCCGACCCATGATTTTTAAATAAAATTTAAATAAAATTGAGGAATTTAATTCAAATTTATATACTTTAACCTTTGATTCTCGTATAAAATTACGTAAAGGAGATTATTTTTATGGCAAAAACACAAGAAGAATTAAATGAATTAAAACAAGAATACGAAACATTAACAAACAAACTAAAAGAACTTACTGAAGATGAACTTAAGCAAGTTGCTGCAGGTTATCCAGGAATAGAACCAGGCGGGTTATATACAGTGATATCGCAATTAAGTCTACCTGTTGATTAATATCTTTAAGATAAAAAGTTAATTATGTAAAAAAGGAAGGCTAATTATTATGAAAACAAAAGAAGAATTAAAACAAATAAAAGAAGAATATGAGTTATTAGCTAATAAACTTCATGAATTATCTGAAGATGAACTTAAACAAGTTATTGGCGGTGGTAGTATGTTTGTTGGTTTTGATGACACTTGTCACTTTGATCCACCTGTGTTTTCTGGCAGATGTGTAGATTGCCCTCATTATGTGGATGGCGTTCTCAAAGGTAATTGCAGGTATTAACCGTTATTAATATATTTAAAATCTTATTCACAAAATCATCGTATATATTATTGATGTATGATAAAATACAGTAAAATAAAGGAGAAAATATTTATGTCAGAAGAAAACAAAACAGTTGAATTAAAAGATAACGAATTAAAAAAAGTTAGTGGTGGAATAGCAAATACCATGATAGTTGGCAAGACTTTAGTGCACAATGCCTGTTTTGCAAGTGGATCTGTAATTAGTGTATATGAAGGCAATGATGTTACAGTTTATGATGAATTAATCGTAAACTTAAATCTTTATAATGTATCAGGTAATACATGTACTTTTTTCCAAACATCAGATTATCAATATGGATATTGTTGTGGCATTCTTAACTATATTGGCCAAAAAGAAAACTTAGCATATACTTTCGTTGGTGGTCCTAACGATTAATAGAGTCAAAGATTCATTTTAATTTATAAAGGATAAGATTTTAGTATATATGAGTCTTTGAATAGTATTAAACTCGTTTTCTCAAATGAAAACGAGTTTTTTGCTTTTTTCAACATCGTGCTTATTGTAATAATGTTAAAAAAGTGGTGTTCTACATAAAATGCGTAGCCTAGCTAAAAGTAGAGATAATTAAATTTTCCTACATAAACTGTGGAGCCTATGGCAAAGTTAATGAAATTAAAAATTCCTGCATAAATTGTGGAGCCCGATTTTTAAAGAATCATGTAAGTCTTTTTGTTAAGGATATGGATTAAATTTGGAATAAATTGCATATTTTTGCCTTACCTTTCACACTTATTACCGCAAATTATAGTTTTTGAAGTTTTAGCTATTATAGTGGCTAAAACTTTTATTTTTGAATTGTTTAATATGCGACTTTTCATAGTTATTATGACATATTTTATTTTTTTGGGTATAGAAAAACAATTT
>JAKSVV010000071.1 GCA_024407775.1 Clostridia bacterium | reverse complement strand
AAGTAGATATGCCTGAAAAATTATTTGAAATGGCTAAAAAATATGAAGGAAGAAATGGTGGATACACAAGAATCATTAAATGTGGACCAAGAAAAGGAGATGCAGCTGAAGTTGTTATCCTTGAATTAGTTGACTAATTCCATTCATAATACTTATTACAGAATTAAATAAAAAAAGATATATAAAAAAAGATACTTCGGTCGCTAGAAGCTATCTTTTTTTATTGCCTTTTTCATAAAATAGCTTAATTTTTAAAAAGTAAGAATCCCTTATTTATGGGGAAAACAAGAGGTCTATTACTCAAAAATGAAAAAAACTCAATTTTGAGTAATAGATTTTGATTTTATTACTCAAAAATGAAAAAAACTCAATTTTGAGTAATAGACATGCTATAAAGCTAGTAAATAAGGGAAAAAAGTTTTTTACTTTTTCAATAATATTTTTTAACATAATCTTAATATAAAATTATTCTTTTATTAATTGCTATTTTTATTTATCCCTTTATAATAATAAACATATACTGCTAAGATATATTTTTAGCATATACCAAAAAATAAAATAACCCTATGAGAATTATAATTCTCAGCATCCAAAAACCGAAATCAAAAAGAAGTAAAATAGCTAAAAGGAGGTATTTATATGGAAGATATAATTTATAAAATAGTTACAACAGTTAATAGTTATCTTTCAGATTATGTATTAATAATCTTACTTGTTTTATGTGGATTATACTTTACATTTAAAACAGGATTTGTACAGCTAAGAGGATTTAAAGCTGCATTTAAAAAAGCATTTGGATCATTTAGCTTAAATGGTGAAAAAAGAAAAGAAGGATTAAGTACTTTCCAAGCACTAGCGACAGCAGTCGCGACACAAGTAGGAACAGGTAATATTGTCGGAGCATGTGGAGCGATACTTCTTGGAGGACCTGGGGCGATTTTCTGGATGTGGATTATAGCATTCTTTGGTATGGCAACAATTTATGCTGAAGCAGTACTTGCTCAAAAGACTAGACAAGTTAATGAAGATGGAACTATTACTGGAGGACCAGTTTATTATATTAAAAAAGCTTTCCCTAATAAGTTTGGAAAGTTCCTTGCAGGTTTCTTTGCAGTAGCATGTATCATTGCACTAGGTTTCATTGGATCTATGACATTATCAAATAGTATAAGTGAAGCATGTGCTCAAGCATTTAATGTATCACCATGGATAGTATCACTAATAATAGTAATCTTAACAGCACTAGTTATCTTTGGCGGAATTAATAGAATTGCATCAACTGCTGAAAAGATTGTTCCTTTTATGAGTTTATTATATATCATTGGAGGAATAATAATTATAGTAGCAAAATATGATGTTATTCCTTATGCACTAGAACTAATAGTTAAGAGTGCATTTAATCCTACTGCTATGATTGGTGGAGGAATAGGAATAGCAATTAAAAATGCAATAAGCCAAGGAGCTAAAAGAGGATTATTTAGTAATGAAGCAGGTATGGGATCAACACCTCATATACATGCAATGGCTAAAGTAGATAGACCACATGAAGAAGGTCTAGTAGCTATGGTTGGTGTATTTATAGATACAATAGTTATTATAACATTTACTGCATTAGTAGTAATAACAACACTATATGCAAAAGGTGGAGCATTAGCAAACGGAATAGCAAATGGAATTCCAGAAGGTATAACAAAGGCTAATATGGCACAACTAGCATTTGGTGAAGTATTCGGATCTAATGCTGGAAATATATTTGTAGCTATATGTTTAATATTCTTTGCATTTAGTTCAATATTAGGTTGGAACTTATATGGTAAAGAAAATACTAGATATTTATTTGGACAAAAAGCAGTTAAAATATATTTAGTAATATCATTAGGATTTATATTCCTAGGTGGAATATTTAAAAATGATTTAGTATGGGAACTATCAGATTTCTTTAATCAACTAATGGTACTTCCAAACGTAATAGCACTTATTGCATTAGGTAATGAAGTAGCAAAAGAAGCTAAGGAAGGACTTGCTGAAGATAAAAAGAAAAATAAAAAATAAAAAATAATTGTAACTAAAAAAATAAAATTAAAAATTAAAATTAAAAATTTAAAATAATAATGAAATATAAAAATAGGATACATTAATAATGTATCCTATTTTTATATGTATATATTAATTTGGTTATAGCCTATTCACTTATTTCTATATCATCCATATTAATATCTTTGCTAGTATTTACTTCTCTATAATAACTTACATGTTCATCAATGTAATCTAATACTTCATCTTGATTTAATAAGTTAGATACAAATTTATTTGTTTCATCTGTACCATTTATTATGTCTTGATTTAGTACGCTGCTAACAGCTGCAGCACCAGCTTCAATGTTAGCAAGATTTCTTAGTTCATCACTAGAGTATGATGTGCCGCTAGTTGTTTCGTATGTTCCTTTAGCATTGCAAGCATTATATAATGCATCACATATTGAATAGCTTTCATCATCATCAACTGCAGGATTTATTTCATCACCTTTATATGTGTAACCATTAATGTTAGATTCAATTATACTTCCATTAATGTCACAAAGACAAACAGTATCAGAACCACCTCTATATGGTGAACCATCAATACTAGGATGAAGCATTAATAAGAATTTAGTTTCATCAACTAATCCATCTTCATTAATATAAGGGTATGCACCTCCAAGGCTTTCACCTGTTGCTAAATCTTTTATGAACTTATTAACTATTTGATCCATCTTACTATTAATAACAATAGATCTTTGTTTATCTTTAGGCATTCTATCAGACATAAGTTCCTCCAAGTTAGTTATTATAGTTTTATCAGTTAATATATCAGTTTATTTTATCAGTTTAATTTGTAATATATCAAAAAAGAGATTCGTATAATTTAATTGTTAGTTATAATTATATTTTATAATACATCATCATAATCATAATCTTCTTCATCTTTTTCAATTTCATATAGACCTGTGTCTTCCATTTGAGTTGTTAAATCATCATATGATCCTAGATATTCATCCATAGTATAAATATAATCTATAACACTATCAATGTTTTTCATTTTAACCATTTCATCAGCAAGATATTTATCATTATCATTATCAGTTAGTCTATCAGTAAATGCAACTTTATTTAAATAAGCTGCTTCACATATAACTTTTGCATATTCTTTAGCATCTTTATATCTAACATCTTCACCAAGTTGTAAATCTTCTGACATAACTTTATTAAAACTAGAACCCATACCAATGTGTTCACGTTTTGATGTATCTTGTAATGCTCTAAATTTACTAACTAAATCATAATCCATACCATTACTATCTTGTCCTTCATATTCTGTAACAAAATCACCATCTCTAGATTCAACAGCAAGGGATATAATTTCACCTTCATTATCTATAAGAACCATTGTTTCTCTAGTAAGAGGTTTACTATTTTTATCATGACCATATACAACATTAAGAGGTAAGATAAACATATCATCTCTAACAAAAGGTTCAGCAAGTTCTACAATATTACCTTTTTTATCAACCATATAATCTTGTATATAAGGTTCAGGTTCTGTTACCTTTTTACCATCATTTATTTTCATCATAGCTTCCATAACACTAATTTCTATGTCTCTATTTATAACGTCAGCTATTTTTTCTTCTCTGTCTTTGTAATCCATAATTGGTTCCTCCCAAAACTTTATATTTCCTTTTCATTTCTAATTTCATAAAACCATTTTCATTAATTTTTATATTTTCTATACCTATAAGAGCTAGATATCAAAATATTCGATTTTTTTATCCTTACGTTTAACTATAAAGAATTTTGCTCCATAAGTTCTAGCGAAGTAATCGAAATCTAGTTCAATTATTTGGCTAAAAGTTATGTCATTTGGATCTAAACCTTCATCTTGATACTGCCTAACTGTTATTTCGTATAGTCTCTTAAATACCGGATCTTTTTCAATACTTTTTCTTGCATCGAATAATTCGTTATTTTCTTTAACAATTTTAGACGTATAACGAAGGTTTAATAAAGTGCTTTCCAGTTCTTTCATAGATACCTCCATATATATTAATATAAACATATTATACCATCATTTCCAATTAATGTCAATACTTTATTGGAAAATATTTCAAGTAAAGTATTGATAAAACTGCCCCTTTTTTATATATTTTTTATTATTTCTTGCCCATTTTTATATGATATTTCACCTAATTATTTCACCATTTTTCTATAAAATTTCTATAAAATTTCTATAAAACATGCATTATTTAGCATAAAACAGTTAAATATGTCATAATAAACATACTTGTGCTTTTTTTACCTATATTTCATATTGATTTAATAAAAAGATGCGATACAATATAAGAAAAATAGGAAATAGACCTTAAAAAATTTGTTAGGAAGGAGTAATATATGGCAATCAAGTGGTCAGAAAGACAAAAACAAGCTATTGATACCACAGGTAAAAATATCTTAGTAAGTGCATCCGCAGGTTCTGGTAAAACAGCAGTATTATCTGAAAGAATAGTAAATTTAGTTCTAGATCGTCACATTAACATTGATAAATTTGTTGTAGTAACTTTTACTAGACTTGCAGCAAGTGAAATGAAAACAAGAATAGCTAAAAAACTTAATGAAAGAAAAGATAATTCTGATTTAAATTTATCTGATAGTGATAAAGATTTCATTGATGAACAAATTATCTTACTAGAAAAAGCTAATATATCTACTCTTGATTCTTTTAACGTATCACTTCTTAGAGATTATTTTTATCTTGCAAACATTGAACCTAATTTTAAAATAATAGATGAAGCAGATAATATGATCATCTCTTCTGATATATTTATTAAATTATTTAATAAATATTATGAGAGTCGTGATGAAAGATTTATTACCTTATTAAAAATTTATTCGAGTGAAAAAAATGATGAAGGATTAAAACGTGTTATTAAATCACTTTATGATTACATCATGAATACACCAGATCCTGATAAAGCATTAAATAACATATTACTAAATTACAATGAAGATATTGATAGCAGTTTATACTATAAATATTTTAAAGAATATTTCACTAAGATGCTTAATGAATTTATGACTTGTTATGATTCATTCTTTAGCGTTCATCCATTACTTAATGATGAATATAACTTTATGAAAACACTAAAAGAAGCATCAGATAGTTACGAAAAATTATATCTAGCATTATCATCTTATGATTTTGAAACATTAAGATTTAAAAAAGATCAAGCAAGCGATGATCAAAAAGAATATATAAAAAGTATACGTAATCCTTTTAAGGAATTTATAAAAGATATTAAAGATAAATATTTATCAAATTCCAAAGAACTATTTATTAAACAAATAAATGAAATTAAACCAAACTTAGAAATGCTAGTTAATTTAACTCGTGAATATAAAGATATGATAAGTGATGTTAAACATAAAAATAATACATATGATTTTAATGACATAGCGCATCTTGTTATATCACTATTATCTAAGGATGGAGAAAAATCAGATATAGCAAAAAGTCTAACAAAAGAATTTGAATACATCATAGTAGATGAATACCAAGATGTAAATGACGTGCAAGAAACAATATTAAATTTAATATCACGAAGCGGTAATGAAGCTAATGTATTTATGGTAGGTGATGTTAAACAAAGTATATATGGCTTTAGAAATGCTGACTCAGATATATTTACAAATAAATATAATAAATATAAAAGTGGAGTAAGCGACAGCATTAAAATTGATTTAAACCAAAACTTTAGATCAAGATCTGAAGTACTTGATTCCATCAACTATATCTTTAGTAAGATAATGAGATCTGATATTGGCGGCATAGAATATGATGATGAAATGGCTCTTAAATATGGCGAAGGATATATTGATAATGAATGCAGTAATAAAACAGAATTAGTTTTATTAAATAAAATAAAAGATTTAAAAAATGACATAGATGAAAATACACTAGATGATGAAACAAAACAGTTAATAGAAGAAACAAAAGATAATAAACTTCAAGCATTATTTATAGCAGATGAAATAGAAAAATTAATGACTAGTTATAAAGTAATGGAAGAAACTAAAGAAGAAAAGAAATTAAGACCATTAGAGTATAAAGATATAGCCATATTATTTAGAGGCTTACAAGATAACTCTAAGGAAGTATATAAAGAATTAAAAAGAAGAAACATACCAGTAGTAATAACAAAGCAAGATAACTTTATGGATGAACTAGATGTTAAAGAAACAATATCAATCTTAAAAACAATAGATAACCCATATGATAATATCTCCTTTGTTGAAACAATGTATTCTGATCTTTATAAGTTTACACCTAATGAACTTATGACATTAAAAAATAGAAATAAGTATTTAGTATCTTTCTATCAAATGATTGAAGATGAATATAAAGTAATAAAAGGCATAAAAGAAAAACTAATAGATAAAGAAAACTTAGCACTATCTAACATAACAATTAGTAAAATAAAAAATGTATATGAAACTTATAATCATTTAAAAGATTATTATAAGAAACATACACTAGAAGAATTAATAAAAGAAATTTATGATATCTTTAATAAAGAAAAATATTTCTTAAGTTTTATGAATATGAAACAAAAAGTAGATAACATGAATTTATTTTTAACATATGCTAAAAACTTTGAAAAGAATGGTTCAAGAAATATCTATGACTTTATTAAACAAATAAATGACATAGAAAAAACTAAAAAGAAAATAGATATGAAGATGCCAGTTGAGTCATCCAATGCAGTAACAATAATGACAATACATAAAAGTAAAGGACTAGAATACCCAGTAGTATTTATGCCTAGCCTTGAAAAGAAAATGAATAAAGATGACGTAAAAGTAAAAGTATTAATAGAAAAAGAATTAGGTTATGCAGCAAAATATATTAATCATGAAAAAGCATATCAAAGAACAAATCTATTTTATGAAGTAGCAAAAGAAAAAATAGAAGAAGAATTAATAGCAGAAGAAATGAGAATATATTATGTTGCTATGACAAGAGCAAAAGAAAAATTATATCTAATAGGATCATATAATGAAGAAAAATTAGATAAGTATAATAACCAAATAGGTGATAATGATTTAGTTAGATATAGCACTTTAGTATCAGCAAATACTCCATTAGATTTAATACTTCCATGTATATATAGTAAAGAAAAAGAATCATATGAAAAACTATTTGAAGTAAGAAACGAAATAGTAGATATAACAACATATGATTTAAAAGAAAAAGAAGAATTAACAATGAAATCATTATGGAAAGAAATCATGGATAATAAAAACAAAAACAATAATGATGATAATGATGATGTAATAAAAGACTATAATTATACATATGCTGATGTAAGTAAGATAAAACAAAAAGTATCAGTAACAGAAGTAAAAAAGAGAATGATAGAATTACTAGAAGAGGAAGAAGCTAATAATCTTGTTCTAATAAATGATATATATGATAGTGATGAAAATGATAATGATAATGAAAATATTCTAGAAGAAAAAAATATTAATGATGAAAAAGAAAATAAAAAATCATATAAAGCAAAATCAGATATATTAAAAAAATTAACAAGAAAAAATAGAAATGAACTAACAGGTGCAGAAAAAGGAACTATCATGCATAAGCTAGCTAAGATAATTAGTGATACTGATGTTGATAAAGAATTTAATAGATTAATAGAATCTAATATATTTAAAAAAGAAGAACTAGATCAAATAGATAAAGAAAAAATAATTATGTATTTAAACTCTGATACATATAATGAAGTTGCATCATCAAACTTTGTAAAAAGAGAAATGCCTTTCATGATGAAAAAGAAAGCAAAAGAAATTTATAAAGATGTAACTAGTGATGATGAAGTAATAATACAAGGTATCATAGATTTACTTTATGAAGATAAAGATGGTAATTTAATAATACTAGATTATAAAACAGATAAGGTAAATAAAAAAGGTATAACAAAAGAAGATAGAATAAAAGAATTAGTTAAACATTATAAAATGCAACTTGATTTATATGAAGAA
>JAKSVV010000070.1 GCA_024407775.1 Clostridia bacterium | reverse complement strand
ATTTAATAAATATTGATATAAAAGAAGAAACAAATAACATAAAGTTAAGAAGTATTTTAAAAATTTATGTTTATTCAGGAGTTTGTATACAATTAATTGTTTCGGTTATAGAATTAATTGATAAAAATTATATTCCAGCAATTGTAGCTTTTGTATACTGGTTGATATTATTAATTTTTGCTTTTATTGGTGATAAAGTAAATCTTGAAATAACAAATGCAGTTGCAACATTAACAACTATGTGTTACTGCGTAGCAATGGCATTATTCTTAGGAGCGGGTGCTAACTATCAAGCATATTTCTTTTTAGCTATACCGCTTCTAATAGGTAATGTTGAACCTAACCAACTTAAAAAATATATATTAATTGGTTTAGCAAGTATAATTTATTTATATTGTTCAGTTCAATTTGCATTCTTTGATCCATATTTTGAAGCATCATATTGGACAATGCTTGTTATATATATTTTAAATAGTGGATTAGTATTTTTCTCAATGGTACTTCACACATTACTTTGTGATATCTATTCAGATACAACCATTGATAAATTAAAAGAAGATAAAAAAATGCTTGATAAGGATTCAAAGATGGATCACTTAACAGGTTTATATAATAGAAGAAGTATGGAAAGATATTTAACTACACTTGAAGATCAATATCACATTACTAATAAACCTTTTGGTTTAATATTATTTGATATAGATTTCTTTAAGAAAGTTAATGATACATATGGACATCAATCTGGTGACAGAGTTCTTGCAGAAATATCTAGATTAATAGTTTATTCATTAAGAAAATCTGATGAAGTATTTAGATATGGTGGAGAAGAAATTCTTGCTGTAGTAACTGGTGTTCAAACTAGAGAAGATTTAATTAAAGTTGCTGATGGAATTAGACAAGATATTGCATCACTAAAAATTCCTTGTGATGAAGTTGATGTGTCTGTTACAATTTCAGCTGGTGCAACATTATTTGATGGTGCTGAAATAGACGCTGTTATTAAGAGAGTTGATGAAGCATTATATACAGCTAAAAATAACGGAAGAAATAGAGTAGAATTTATTTAATGGAGGAATTATGAAAGGTTTAATTAATACTGGTTTTGTTATTACTTTATTAACAACAATATTAATTGGAGTATTAGCAAATGGTAGTAGTGTTGCTAATGGTACTATGTGGCTTGGTATATTTATATCTGTAATAGGATTTGTTTTTACAACATTATTCTTAAAGGATAAATATAAAACAGAAAAGGAAGCTTTATATAAGATTTCATATTATACATCAATTGTATTAGTATTATTATCTTTTTTAATAGTTGCAATCTTTGCTATGAAAGTTCCTGATTTCACAAATCAAATTCAAATAGCACTTGGATTAAAACAAGAAGTAGTAATTGATACAGAAGTAAAAATATATGAAATGGAAAATGATTTCTTAGTAACATTTGATACTCAATTAAATTCATTTACAGTTAAAAGAGTTGAAGATGGAAATATAAGATTCTATACATTATCAATCACAGAAATTAATCCACAAAAACAAAATGATATAAGAAATAATTATCATAGTAAAATAAATATTAATGATAAAAATGTCATAGCATTATATGGACAATTTATACCATGTGATGAAGGCGAAAGTTTAGGTATCCCTTACATCGAATTAAATAGTGGTATCTTTGGTATTGAAGGAAACCAATTAATCATTGATGAAGTATTCACAAAGATATTCCAAAAAGAAAATATATTCACAAATAAATTTTTAACAATCTCTGGATTAGTTAAAGATGGAACAAGTATGAAGAGTGGTGTTCTTGAAGAATACTATGCTGATCCAAACTTCAATTATATCTATAATGGAAAGAGATTATATAAAGATTTATATATTTGTAATGATTATGCTACATTAAATACTCAAGAAAAAATGAGAGACTATATAATTTATTTAGGACTTGAAAGAGATAAACAAGTATCTAAGATTCAAGGTAAAGAAATTAAAATAGGTGGAGATGTAGTTAATAAAATTAGACTATATTATTACAATAATTTAGATAGTTTAAACTTTATTGAAATAATCTTTACAGGTAAAAAAGATTCTATAATTATTAAAGAATCTGATGCAAAATTTAAATTTGATAATATTCAAAAGTTATACTAATTTATTAGTATGACTTTTGTTATTTATAATAAGAATAATTATTTTATATAGGAGTTATTATGAGAATAATTGATATCATTGAAAAGAAAAGAGATAAATTTGAATTAACTAAAGAAGAAATCGATTTCTTTGTACAAGGTTATACAAAAGGTGAAATACCTGATTATCAAATGTCTGCTCTTTTAATGGCAATATACTTTAATGGAATGACAAACGAAGAAACTGTTAATTTAACAATGAGTATGGCTCACTCTGGAGACATATTAGATTTAAATAGAATTGATGGAGTTAAAGTTGATAAACATTCAACAGGCGGTGTTGGAGATAAAACAACATTAATTGTTGCACCAATTGCTGCATGCTGTGGAGTAAAAATTGCTAAGATGAGTGGTAGAGGGCTTGGATTCTCTGGAGGAACAATTGATAAATTAGAATCATTTGAAGGAATTAATTTAAGACCTGATGTTGAAGATTTTATCAAACAAGTAAATGATATAGGAATAGCTGTAATAGCTCAAACTGGAGATCTAGCTCCGGCTGATAAAAAAATATATGCACTTCGTGATATAACTGGAACTGTTGCTAATAAATCATTAATAGCAAGTTCAATCATGAGTAAAAAAATAGCTGCAGGTTGTGATAAGATTGTTCTTGATGTTAAAGTAGGAAGCGGAGCTTTCATGAGAACAATTGATGAAGCAAGAGAACTTGCAAAAATCATGAGTGATATCGGTAAAGGTGTAGGAAGAGAAGTTGTTTGTCTTTTAACTAATATGGATGAACCACTTGGAATTAATGTTGGTAACATCTTAGAAGTTAAAGAAGCAATGGAAGTATTAAAAGGAATTGGTCCAAGTGATATTACTGAAGTATCAATTCAATTAGCTGCAAATATTGTATCAATAGGTTTAGGTATAGAATATGATAAAGCAATTGATATGGTTGAAAAAGTAATTGAAGATGGATCAGCTTTCGAAAAGTTTAGACAAATGATAGAACGTGAAGGTGGTGAAACAAAATACTTTGATGACATGGATTTATTTGCAGAATCAAAATACAAAGTAAATGTTTTAGCACCACGTGATGGATATATTAAATCTATTAAAACAAATGAAATAGGTAGAGCATCAATGATTCTTGGAGCAGGTAGAGAAACTAAAGAAGATGATATCGATTTTACAGCAGGTATTCAAATCTTTAAAAAGACTTCTCAACAAGTTCAAGAAGGAGATACAATTTGTACAATTCATACAAATAATGAAGATGCTATTAAACAAGCAACAGAAATTATTCTTAATGCATATGAATTTACAGATGAACTAGTTGATAAACCTGTATTAATTTATGACATAGTAAGATAAAAATAAATGATTGGGAGGGAATATGGATAAGTTATTTAGCGTTACTGATATTGCATCTGCACTAGATGAAATAGATAAATGTAAATATTGCAAAGATGCAAAATGTACTAACATATGCCCTTTTAAAGTTGATATTAAAAAAATATTAGAATTAATTCAAAAAGGAAAATATGAAGATGCATTATCTGAATTATTATCAAAAAATATAATGCCAGAATATACTTCTTATATTTGTGATGAAAGACCACTTTGTGTTGCTAAATGTACGGAAGTAAATTCAAAGAAACATATATTTGATTTTAATAGTTCAAATACTTATGTAAATTTTCCTGAACTTGAAAGATTCATATTAACTCATGTTAGAGATACTATGAATAATAAATCTTTTGAAGTTGATAAAGTAAATAAAAAAGTAGCAATCATAGGATCAAATGCTATTGGACTTAGTTGCGCTTATCTTTTAGCATTAAAAGGCTATGATGTAACAATAATAGAAAAAGATATTTTATTAGCTCAAGATATGAGACTTGGACTTATTAATGCTAATAAAGCAAATGAAATAGTAGATAGATATGAAGAAGATTTAAAAGCACTTGGTGTTACAATTTTCACTAACCAAGCTATTAATGTTGATTTCGATTTATCTAAACTAAAAAGAGAATACAATTATTTAGTATTAACATCTAACTTTGAAGTTGCATCAACAATAAATATTCCTGGTGAGACAAAAGCATTTTCATCGCCAATAAATGATGTACTTCATTTAGTAAGTTATACTAAAGATTTTGTTAAATTAACAAATAGAAATGAATATTTTAAAGAAGATGATAAAGTAATAGTAATAGGTGCTTCAAACTTAGCATTAGATACTGCAAGAATTGTACATAAGTTCTGTGATAACGTTACACTTTCATTTATGAATAACAGTAAAAATATTGGTGTAAGTAATGACGAACTTGAAAAGAATGAATTAAAAAATCTTAATGTACAATTTAATGCTAGACCAATTAAGATATCAATAGTAAATAGAGAAGTGCAAGTTACATATAGAAAAACTAAAAATGTATTAGATGAACATATGAGAAAAGAACTTGAAGATGTTTTTGATACAGAATGGACAGAAACATGTGATCACTTAATCATAGACTCAGATGTTGCATCATCAATCAATGATCAAATTGCAAAACTATCAGGTATTCAATTAAATAAAGACCAAACTGTTAAAGTTGATGAAAATAATGTTGCTACTAATGATGGTTCTGTTTATTGTGCTGGTGAACTTACTGGTGAAATTGAATCTACTTTATTTAATATTAGACGTGGTATGAATATCGCAAATTCAATTATTAAAGATAGTATGGGTGAAGCTCAAGAACTTATACAAGATTATTTTGAAGAATAAAATTGGAGATTATTATGCAAGAAATTTATAATAATTATATGAAAATTTTAAATAATATTAATGATATTAAAAATAAAAACAACATTGATTATGAAGTAAAACTTCTTGCTGTTTCAAAAACAAAACCAATTACTGATATGTATCAGCTAAAAGATAATAACATAAATTTCTTTGGCGAAAATTATGTTCAAGAATTAGTTAGCAAATATGAAGCAGATAATGAATTAAAATTTCATATGATTGGACATTTACAAACTAATAAAGTTAAATACATTGTAGATAAAGTATCTATGATAGAATCAGTTGATTCATTAAAACTTGCTAAAGAAATTGATAAAGAATCAAAAAAGAAAAATTTGATTTCAAATATATTACTAGAAGTTAATGTTGCTTGTGAAGAATCGAAATTTGGATTTAAACTTAATGAAGTGAAAGACATCATTGATGAATTAACAACATTATCAAATATAAATGTATGTGGCCTTATGACAAGTGCCCCATACACAAATACTCCAGAAGATAATAAAGTGTATTTTAATTTGCTTAAAAAATTATATGATGAAATTAAAGAAGAAAATGATTCATTTAAAAATAACATTAATTTCAATACATTATCTATGGGTATGAGTAATGATTATAAAGAAGCTATCGAATGTGGATCTACTGAAATAAGAGTAGGTACTGATATATTTGGTGCAAGAAATTATAATAAAGACTAAAAAACATAACTTGACAAAAAGTTTTTTAAAAGAGGGTATAAAAATTTATCAAAAAAGTTAACTTGACAAAATATTTTTTAAAACACACTTTAAAAATATTTATAAAAACTTAACTTGACAACATAAATTTTTATGCTAAATTAATTTTAATCACAATTAAATAATGTTTTGATAGAGGCGCGAAATTTAAGAGTACTTTTTAACATGATATTTAGGTACAAAGTTTGTAAGGAAAGGAAATTTCGCCGAAGTGATATATTAAGTGCCTTTGATATATTGCTGGTACATTGCAAAATATGTAATGTACTGTCACAAATAAATTTTGTGGAGTGCTATCATTGCAATGTATAGAGAATCTTTATAGCGCAATGATAACATCATATGCGTTATTTTTTTATGAAATATTATAAAGGGAGGGATTTCTAATGAAATCAAAAAATTCATTAAAGGCTATCGCAGTCCTTGGACTTGTATTAGTTCTTCTTATGTTTATAAGAGTAGATATTAATGCAACTCCAGAAGAAGTTGGCGATGAAGCCGAAGAAGCAGTACTTGCTGAAGAACAAACAGCATTTACACTTATGATAGATGATGAAGAAGTATCATATGATTTAAGTGAAGATGACAGTGCATTCTCATATGTTGATGAATACGCAACAAACTTACAAGAAGATGAAGACTTTGAAAGTCATATATCACTTGCTCTTACAAAAGTAAGAGAAAACATAAGAAGCTATGCAACATTCTATGCATTATTACCACCAATCATAGCTATCTTATTAGCACTTATAACTAAAGAAGTTTATTCATCTTTATTTATTGGTATTTTAACAGGTGGATTACTTTATTCAAACTTTAGTTTTGAAGGAACACTAACACATGTATTCAGTGATGGATTTATTGGATCACTATCTGATAGTTACAATGTTGGTATTTTAATTTTCTTAGTATTACTAGGAGCACTAGTAGCTATGATGAATAAAGCTGGAGGCTCAACAGCCTTTGGTAAATGGGCAGCAGGAAGATTTAAAACAAGAGTTGGAGCACAAGTTGCTACAATTATACTTGGTATTTTAATTTTCATTGATGACTATTTTAACTGTTTAACAGTTGGTTCAGTTATGAGACCTGTTACTGATAAACAAAATATATCAAGAGCAAAACTTGCATATTTAATAGATGCAACAGCAGCTCCAATTTGTATTATCGCACCTATTTCATCATGGGCTGCAGCAGTTGCAGGATTTGCAAAAGGAGCAGGAGCTGAAAGTGGAATGAGTTTATTTATTAGTGCAATTCCATTTAACTTCTATGCAATATTAACTATTACTATGATGTTATATTTAGCATTCTCTGGATTTGATTTTGGTCTAATGAAAAAACATGAAGACAATGCAAAGAATGGAGATATCTTTACATCAGGTAAGAGAAATGCAGAAAAGAGCAGTATTGAAGTTAAGAATGAAAAAGGTAGAGTATTTGACTTAATAGTACCTATCGTAGTTCTTATTGCATGCTGCGTAGTTGGTATGATCTATAGTGGAGGATTCTTCGATGCAGAAAGCGAAATGTTCCATAACTTCATTGGTTCATTCTCAGAATCTGATGCATCAGTAGGACTTGTTTATGGTTCATTTGTAACTATTATTTTTGCAGTAATATACTTTATTGCAAGAAGAGTATTATCATTCAAAGAATGTATGGAATGCTTCCCAGAAGGATTCAAAGCAATGGTTCCAGCTATCATGATATTAACATGTGCTTGGACATTAAAGATTATGACAGACTCTTTAGGAGCAAAAATCTTTATATCTCAACTTGTTGAAGGATCAGCAGCTGGATTTAAATTCTTATTACCAGCAGTTATCTTCGTAATTGCATGTTTCTTATCATTTGCAACAGGAACAAGCTGGGGAACATTTGGAATACTTATTCCAATCGTATTAAGCGTATTTGGAGAAACAGATGGAGTTATAACAATCATCGCTGTATCTGCTTGTATGGCAGGAGCTGTTTGTGGTGACCACTGTTCACCAATTAGTGATACAACAATCATGGCATCAGCAGGAGCTGAATGTGATCACTTAAATCACGTATCAACACAATTACCATATGCAGTGCTATGTGCAATAGTATCATTTGTATGTTATATAATAGCAAGTTTCATAAAGACTTGGTACATCATGTTACCATTAGCAATAGTAATAATGATTGTAACATTATTTGTTACTCAAAAAATCTGTGAAGCAAAATATGCTAAAAAAGCAAAAAAGACAAAAGCAAAAGCTTAAAGACATACAAAAAATTAGATAAATAAAATAATATAAAATAAAAAAACCATGCTACGGCATGGTTTTTTGAAATTAGAAAATAGGATAACGGTGATAAGAAAAAACTAAAATGCTTAGCATTTATCGTATTTTGAGAAAATCATCGTTCGGGAAATATCCCTTTCTCTATACCACTATTGTAACAATTAGATATAAAAAATCAATACTTTTTTGAAAAAAGTTTACATAAATTTTTATCGTAAACATATATAAAAAAACTCTAATAAATTTACTATTTTTGTTGATAAATAATTCTTATTTTGTATAATAAAATCAAAGGTAAGTAAATAATTTGTTTGAATATAAATTTATGTATATTGGGTATAAAAATAATCAGGAAAAAATATTGCTCGAAGTTGATAGT
>JAKSVV010000007.1 GCA_024407775.1 Clostridia bacterium | reverse complement strand
TGGATGAAGTTATCATCAAAGGTGATGGACTTCCAACATATCACTTTGCACACATCTGTGATGACCATTTAATGAAAACAACATTAGTAGTAAGAGGAGAAGAATGGTTACCATCACTTCCAAAACACTATCAAATGTTTGATATGATGGGATGGGAAAAACCAAAATACTTACATACATCAGCTATCGGAAAATTAGATGAAGAAACTGGTGGAAGAAGAAAACTAAGTAAGAGAAAAGACCCTGAAAGTGCAGTAAGTTATTATCATGAACATGGTATTCCTCATGAAGTAGTTAAACTATATCTAGCAACATTAATTAACACAAACTTTGAAGAATACTATACAAAAGAAAAAGAAGCTAAATTATTAGATTTCAAATTTGACTTTAAGAAAATGTCTACATCAATTGCATTATTCGACTTAGATAAATTAATGAATATTTCAAAAATTTATTTCTCAAGAATGAAAGCAGAAGATGTATATAACGAAACATTAGTTTATGCTGATGAATTTGATAAAGAATTTGCAGATATCTTAAGAAAGTATAAAGATAAATCAATTGCTTTATTAAATATTGAAAGAGAAGTTAAAAAACCAAGAAAAGATATAGGTGCTTATCCAGATGTTAAAGAAGTAAACTATTATATGTTTAATGAATACTTCGATAACATGAGTGATGAAGAACTTTATAAAGACATTGATTTCGAAGCAAGAAAATATGATAAAGAAGTACTAACAAAATACGCTAGTGAAATCTTTAATCCAAACGATGATAAAGATGCATGGTTTGAAGGAATGAAAAAACTTGCTGAAGAATGTGGTTATGCTGGAGAAACAAAATTATATAAAGAAAATCCAGAAAACTATAAAGGACATGTTGGAGATGTATGTGAACAAATTAGAGCAGCAGTTACATCAAAAACTAGAACACCTGATTTATATGAATTATTAAATATCTTAGGAAAAGATGAAGTTGCTAAGAGAATTGATAGATTCGTTAAATTTATGAAATAGTAAAATAAAAAATAAAAAATTAATTTTAAGTCATGGAGAATTTATTATGAATGATGTTCAAATAAATCTTAAAGACTTAGAAGATAAAGTTAATAAAAAGAATAAATATTTAACTGATTTTTTAACACCATTAGATGTTAAAAAATAACTGAATATTTTAAAGATAATAAAAATAATATATCGCTTGCTCTTTATGATGCAGGCGATATTTCTTTAGAAAGAACTAAAATATATTTAGCAAATAATGATATCTTCTATGATCTTATAGATTATAATAATTTAGAAAATACATTTAATATATCTATTATTAAAATTGTGCCTAATAAATTTGCAAGAAAACTTGGACATAAAGATTACTTAGGAACCTTACTAGGCCTTGGTTTAAAAAGAGAAAAAATAGGTGATATTATTTTAACAAATGAAAATAGTGCATATTGTTTTATATCTAGTGATGTGGAAGAATATATATTATCTGAACTTAAAAAAGTTTCTAGAGAAACAATAAAAGTTGAAGTGATAAAACATATAGATAAAAATATTTTAGTTAGTGATTATAAAGAAAGAGATTTAACTATTACATCTTTAAGAATGGATAATTTAATCCAACATGCATTTAGTATATCTAGAACTTTATCTCAAGAATTGATAGAAAAAGAATTAGTTAAAGTTAATTATGAAACTAATATTAATTCTCTTTATGAAATAAAAGAAAATGATTTATTATCAGTTAGAGGATACGGTAGAGTTAAGATTGCTGCGTTAGATGGAGAAAATAAAAAAAGCAAAAAAAGAGTTAAAGTATATGTATATAATAAGGATAAGAAGTAAACTTTTTTACTTCTTATTTTTTATTGAAAATAATAAAATTTCTTATAAATTCTTCATTGACAAAAGGCCAACTTCGTTATAAAATGAGTCTTACAAATATTATAATTTAAAGGTTTATATAACTTTATTATCAATATGTAACGTATTAATCGAAGGTAAAGAAAATGGAGGATCCAATTATGGATGAACGGAAATTAGAACCAATCATTGAAAGTTACAATGTTGATGAGGAATACCTCTACAAAGATGTTTATCAGTATATCAAAGGTGTTGCTGATGCTTTAAAATTAAGATATACAGCAAAGGCGCTGCCATTAGCTAGAAGAATTCATTCGGGACAGTACCGTAAAGGACAAGCAACAATTAATGGACAGAAGGTTAAGTTACCTTATTTCTTACATTGCCTTAAGGTATGTTCGACATTAATTGGTTTTGAATTTTATTTAACTGATGAAGAAAAAGATATTCTTTATGCTGCAGCATTACTTCATGATGTTGTTGAAGAAAGACCAGATTTATTCCCAAGAGGAGGAGAAGAATTACATGATGAATATGAGTTTCCAGCGAGACTTGTAACTATCATTAAACTCCTTAGTAAACAATCTGGAGCAGATGAGTATGAACTCAATGCTTACTTCAATGCACTGAAGAAAGATAAGCTTGCACTTCTTGTTAAACTTGCAGATAGATCTCACAATGTTGAAGATTTATATAACATGAAAAATGTAAAGAAGTACATTGAAGAAACAAGAAGATACTTCCTTGATGCAGGCATTTGTAGATATGGAAAGGACCATTACCCGGAACTTTCAAATGGTATCACTCAGATTAAATCTAAAATCTTAAGCCTTATTGAAGAGGCTGACTATTTCATCGATGAACATGATAAAGATGTAAATGAATTCTGTGAAGCACTTCTTAAGAAGGATACAGAAATCGCAGCTAAGGATGAAGAGATTGCTAGATTAAAGAAAGAAATTGATGAGTTAAAAAAAGAACTTGAAAGTAAAAAGGGAAATGCATAAGCATTTCCTTTTTTCTTTATTTAATATTTTATAAATATATAAATTTTAAATTTAAACTAATCTAATATATCACAATTATGACTATCAAGTAATTCATTAACATCATTTAAATTAAAAATTTTATGTAAGAAACAAAATCTAATAATTAAATCGTATTCATTATTTTTTGGTAATGAATATGATGCACTCTCAAGAAAACTATCCATATCATCTTCACTAAGTTCAAGAGCAAATGCTAGTTTAATAACAGTGTTTTTGCTAGGATGATAATTTGCAGCTCTAATCTTACTAAATAGTTTTCTATCTATATTTGCTTTGTTATAAATATCACTATCTTTAACACCTTTTTTATCTATGTAATCAAAAAGAATGGTTTGAAAGTCATTATATTTATCTTTATATCTATCTATAAAAGCTGTCATATCAACTTCTGATCTTTCTTCATACATGAAAGTTTCTTCTTCAGCTAGATCATATTTGCCAAGCATTTCTACTTCATCATCATATTTTGCTGGTGCTGATAATTTTGCTGCACGTTTAGCAAAGTTCCTTGGTGCAGATATTTCTTCTTTGATTTCTAAAGGCAATATAAATGTATCAATATATTCATCTAATAATTCTTGTAATTCTCTTCTCATAAATGTCCCCTTTTAAGTGACCTTTTAGTCACGGATTTATTCTATAATTAGTATATCAAAAGAAATACTACTTGCAAATTAAAAATTTTAAAAAAGAAAAGAGGAACAAATTATGAAAAAAGAAACTATTAAAAACGAAACAAAAAAACAAACTAAAAAAACAGGAGTTAAAACTGTTAAAAAGTCTGCATCAAAAAAATCTAATGATGTATTAGATGTTGTATATGTCTTAGATAGATCAGGTTCTATGGGAAACGTAGTTAGTGATACAATAGGAGGATATAATGCATATCTTGATAAACAAAAAGATAATAATGTCAGATTAACTACAGTATTATTTGATGATGAATATGAATTATCAACAAATCAAACTAAAATTAAAGATGTTAAAAAATTAAATGATAAAACATATTATGTACGTGGATGCACAGCTCTTTATGATGCCATAGGTAAAACAATTGTAATGCTTGATGAAAAAAATCTAAGTAATGTTTTATTTATAATTAATACTGATGGTTATGAAAATGCATCTAGAGAATATTCTAAACAAGTTGTTAAATCATTAATTAGTGCACATAAAGATTGGGACTTTATGTACATTGGGGGAGATATTGATTCATATGATGAAGGTATGAGTTTAGGAATTAAAAAAGAAAATATAGCTAACTATAGAAAAGATAAAAAAGGAACAAAAATATTATATGATACATTATGTGATCTTACTGAAGTTAAATGTGAAAATAGATGCATTCAAGCTAATTGGAAGAAAGATCTTGAAGAATATATTGATGAAAATATAGATGAAGATGATACATTTTTAATTTCTAAAAATGACATTAGAAAAATGAAAGCAAGAAATAAATAATAATTAAAATTTAAAAAATATTTTTTATAAAAATTTAAATAAAAAAACCGCATCTATGATGCGGCTTTTTTATTTTTAAAACTTATTTCTAATCAAGGTGATCGATAATCTTACCGCGTTCGAAAGCTTCGAGTAAATCGATAGTATCTGCGATAATCTTAATGATTGAATCATCCGGATAAATCTTACACATTTCAAATGTGAGATGATTTGTATCGAGCTGCTTCTCATGGATAAGCTTTAAGATATTAAAAGCTCTATCATGGAACTCATACATGTCATTCTCATCATCAGGGTAATCCTTTCCGTAAAGCGAAATCTTATCTTCATCTAATATTACTATGTAATCACTGTTAATTTTCATTTTTACGCCCTCCATTAACCAAATCATAACAATTGTGACAAAAGTAAATATAGTTTTAAAATAAGTTAGTACAAATTTAAGTTTTGCAACTATTTAAGATGGATTATATCATGAAGTTATCCACTTTGTAAACAGTTTTTTATGGATATTTTCTCTTATTTTAACCCCTTTTTTTACCCTTATTTTTCTCCTATTTTTAGTTGATATTTTTTTCTTATAACTTATAATAATTAATGTATAAAAATATAATGGATTAAGTATAACCATATATTAAAAAAGCTAATAAATTAATTTTAAATAAAGGGATGAAAATGGAGAAAAGAAAGACTACTAAAACTACTAAAAAGCAAACTTCTAGAGCTAAAACTAAAACTAGAAATTATATGTCTGAATCATATTCATCACGTGAAAGAGAACAAAAAAGAGAAGCACTAAGAGAAAAGAAACTTAGAGAAACTAGAGCACGTGATAAGAAAAATTACTCTGAAAATAAAAGAGCATATTATGAAGAAGATATGTCTTATGAAGAAGTTAAAGCTAAGAGAAAAGAAGACAGAAAAAGAAATAGAAGAAAAACAAATATACTAGAAAAATTAGTTATCTTAATAATGATTGTTGCTGTTGGATATCTTGGTGTTGTTACACTTGAAGACACTACAGCTAAAAGAGCATATGAAGTTTTTACAGATAGCGGATCACTAGAAAAAGTTGTAACAGGTAAAGCTAAAATTATTAGAGATGAAACTGTTGTTTATGCAACACGTGATGGTGATGTTGAATACTATTATCATGAAGGTGATAAAGTTAAAAATGGTTCAACTATTTGTAAGATCTATGAAAAAGATTCATCAACAGAACTTCAAAGTGAAATTGATGAATTAGATCAAGCAATAGTTAAAGCTCAATCAAAACAATTATCTAATCAATTAAAAGATGAACTAACAAATGTTGATGAATATATCTATGGTCTTATAGATGAATTCTTAGTATATTCTAATACTGATTATTCATTTAATGTATATGATTTAAAGAGTGAACTTGAAAGTAAATTCTCTATTAAGAGAAATTTATACTTACAAAATTCAACAAGTACATCTAGTAATTATATTAAAGAAAGAAATATTTTATCTGAGTCATTAGACTATGGAGCAAGTTATATCTATTCACCAAAAGGTGGAGTTATAAGTTACTGTGTTGATGGTTATGAATCAAACTATACACCAGAAAATATTTCGGAACTAAAAGGTAAATATCTTCAACAAGGTAGTTCAAAACTTATTAGTTCAAGTAAGAAAAATAATGTTAAAGCAGAAGATGCTGTATGTAAGATTGTAGATAATACTGCATGGTATATTACAGCAATATTAGATCATGAAGAAACAAAAAACTGGACTATTAATGATGTTAAAGAATTAAGAGTAAAGAATGTTTCTGAAGGAACAGTAATAGGAACAATAGTTAATGTACTTGAATATAACAAATCAAATATTGTTACATTTAAGATTACAGAACAAATGAATAAATACATGTCATTTAGAGATATAGAAGTTGAAATAATTGAATCAGAATATTCTGGTATAAAAATTAAAAACTCATCTCTTGAAATGAGAGAATGTATTAAGTTACCTGCCGGATGTGTAGTACAAAAAAATAATAACTACTACGTAATTAAACAAGATGGATCAGGTAGACGTCAACAACAAATTGATGTATGTTATATTGATAATTCAAACTATTATGTACTAGCAAGTGATAACAGTGTATCAAAAGGTGAATATGTAATAGTAACAGAAAAGAAAAAATTAGAAGATGGTACAGAACAAACTAATGAAAAAATACTTATGGTTGGAGAAAGTGTTACACTTAATGGTGTATATAAAGTAGCTGGATCAATTTATAAGTTTGTTGTAGTTGATGTACTTGCTCAAAACGATACATATACAATAGTTAGAGATGATGAATCATCTGAACTTATTTTATATGATAAAGTTATTTTAGATAGCACAACAGTATCTGAAGACGATAAAGAAGTAAAATAATTTTTTTATAAAATTAAAAACAAAAATAAAAAATATAAAAAGTAAAAAAGAAAAACAAAAATATAATAGCAGGATAATTTATTTATGGAAATAAATTTAACTAATGATAAAGGTGAAGAAAAAATTATTTCTTATGAAGTAATTTATAAAAGAGTTAAAAATATTAATCTAAGATTTGATGCTAATAATAATTTAGTTATATCAGCTCCTAGATATGTAGGTAAAAAAGAAATCGAAAAAGTTATAAGAGAATATACAAATTGGATTTTTAAATCTATGAAAACTAATGAAAATAAAAACTCTTATAAGCTAGCAAGAGAGTTAGATTTTAACGATTCATTTTATTACTACTATGGAATAAAATATGATTTAAATTTTATAAACATAAGTGATAATAATTTTGATAAAACTAAAACAGATAATAAATATTTTTTAATAGATCATGATAATAAAAAAATAGATTTTTATTTTAAAAACGAAAATGATTTTTCGTGGAAAAAAGATTTTGATAAATATGAAAAACAAATTCTAATTGATAAATTAAAATTTTATTTTAATAAAGAAATGAATGAATTAAAAAATTATGATTTACCTTTAACAAAAATTAAAATTAAAACTTTAAAATCAGCATGGGGTGTTTGCCAAGTTGTTAAAAAAGAAATTACTATTAACAGAAAACTTGTTAATCATAATGAAAAATGTCTTCGTTATGTTGTAATTCATGAATTATGTCATTTAATTCATGCTAATCACTCCAAAGAATTTTATAAAGTTATCGAATCTGTTATGCCAGATTATAAAAAGGCAAAACATGAGCTAAATTATGACTAAAAAATACGGTTAACAAAATTAACCAAATGCCCATGAAATCAAGGTTTTCAATACTCTACTTTAAAAAAATAACCTATATTTTTACATATAATGGTAAATATTGATAAAACATTGATAAATCCAAATAAAAATTGAAAAATTACTTGTATTTTCAAAATAGTTGTAGTAAGATAAATTTATCAAAAATGAAAAGGTATAATTTATTTTAAATACTAGATTGAATTAAGAACTAAAGTATAAAAAATTATTTTTTCATAACTAAGTATAAAAAGAATTATGGAGGAACTAAAATGAATTTATTTAGCAAATTAGGAGATTTATTAGGATTGGTTGAAACAGTTGATGATGATGACGATTACGGATATGATGATATGGGATTTGAAGAAAACAAATCTTCAAGCTCTTCAAGTTTTGGATCTAGCTTCGGTGGATTTAATGAAACACCTGCTGCTCCAGCACCAAAGATCAACCCATTTGATAATGCAATTAACAAACCAGTAAGAGGTGGAAAAATTGCTACATATACAGCAAGTGATCAAATTAAAATGATCGTTATTAATCCAGAAGATTATGATACAGCAAGAGAAATTTGTGACTATATCAAATCAGGTAAACCAGTTGTAGTTAATCTAGAAAATATGGCTTTTGAAACAGCTCAAAGAGTAATGGACTTCTTAAGTGGTTCTTGTTATTCATTAAACGGAAACGTTCAAAGAGTAGCTAAAAACATTTTTATAGTTGCTCCTAACAATATAGATGTTTCAGCTGATATTAGATCACAACAAGCAAAAGCAAATTTACCTTGGATGAATCAATCAACAGGTATGAACAAAAACAATAATCCAATGCTTTAGGATGTAATAAATATAAAAGCAATAAAGGTTAGGTATGGATATTAAAATAGCTATACTAAGTAGTTTAAGTTTATTTTTAAATTTAATTACTTGGATAATATTAATACGTTGTATATTAAATTGTATTAATATTAAAGAAGACAATGTAATTTATAAAATTATATATACTATTACAGAACCATTATTAAAACCATTTAGATTATTACTATTTAAATCTAAATTAATGAGAACTATGAGATTTGATTTCTCACCAGTCATTGTAGTTTTAATAATATCTATAATAGATAGTTTTATAAAATTTTAGGAGTTAACAAAACATATGATTGAAATTATAATATTGTTAATTATAGACCAGGTTGCAAAGTGGCTTGTAAAAGCATCGTTGCAACCTTCTTCTATATATGGAGTTATAAAATATATATTTAGTTTTACTTATGTAGAAAATAGAGGATGTGCATTTGGAATGTTTAATACTGGAACATTCTATTTAATAATATTTACTCTTCTAGTAATTATTGCATTACTTTATGAATACATGAAAAATATTAGATATAGTTCTAGTATAGTTCTAAAACAAAGTTTTATATTATTACTAGCTGGTGCTATAGGTAATTTAATAGATAGAGTATGCAGAGGATATGTTATAGATTTTATTAATTTAGAATTTGTAGATTTTGCAGTATTTAATTTAGCAGATTGCTACATATGTATAGGATGTGCTCTTATAGTTATATATATATTATTTGTAATGAATAGAAGAACAAAATTAAAAATAAATTTTTAAAATAAAAAATAAATTAATAAAAAATAAAAAGGAGGAATCTTATGCAAAGTTTTTCAGTTGTTGTTAATGAAGAAGATACAATAGAAAAGACTAGAATAGATTCCTTTTTAAGTGATAACTTTGATGATTATTCTAGAAGCTTTATACAAAAGATTATTAAAGATGGTAATGTACTAGTTAATGATAAAGTATGTAAAGCAAGTTATGTTATAAGTGAAGGAGATATTATTACACTTAATGTTCCTGATACTAAAGAACTTGAAGTAGTGCCTGAAGATATACCTATTGAAATAATTTATGAAGACGATGATATAGTTATAGTTAATAAACCAAAAGGTATGGTAGTGCATCCAGCACCAGGTAATGATAATGGTACATTAGTTAATGCATTACTTTATAAATGTAATGGTAAGTTATCAGATATAAATGGAGTAGCTCGTCCTGGCATAGTACATAGAATTGATAAAGATACAGAAGGTATTTTAGTTGTAGCTAAGACAAGCGTTGCTCATAGAAATTTAACTGAACAATTTAAAGTTCATTCTATAAATAGAAAATATCATGCAATAGTTTGTGGTGATATTAAAGATGATTCTGGAACTATTGATGGACCAATAGGTAGATCAGAAAAAGATAGAAAGAAAATGTGTATTACTTTTAAAAATAGTAAGAGAGCAGTAACTCATTATAAAGTACTAAAAAGATTTGGAGCATATACTTACATTGAATGCAGGCTTGAAACAGGAAGAACACATCAAATAAGAGTACATATGGCTAGTATGAATCATCCATTACTTGGTGATGAAGTATATGGTCATAAAGATAATGAATTTAAAATTGAAGGGCAAGTATTACTTGCTAAAACACTTGGATTTATTCATCCAATAACTAATGAGTATGTAGAATTTAATATAGATTTATCTGATGAATTTAAAAGTATATTAAATAAAATTGAAAACAAATATGGAAAGTAGGGTATATAAAATGAAGAAGAGATATTCAACTCTTATAATATTTTTAGTATTATTACTAGCAATAGGAATATGTGAATATTTCATTGAAGATGAAGAAACAATAGAAGTATTACCTGTTAATGTTGCACTTAATTATGAATATAGTGATGAAGATACAAATATAAATATTAATGTATTTGAAATTAATAGTAAGAAAAAATTTGCTAAACAAATTAATAAAGAAATTAGAAATATATTTATTAACAATGCTAATAAAGTATTAAATGATAAAGCAAATTATAAAGGTACTTATAAATTATTATCATCATATAATTTTAAAGATAATTATTTATCTATTAAAATATATGAACAAGATTCTAATATGGAAAACACATCAGGAAATATTTATTCAGTAATATATGATTATAAAAATGATATGGAAATAAAATTATCTGGTATGTGTGACAAACTAAAATTAGATTATGATAAAGTAATTAGTAATGCTAAAGATTATTCATATAATAAAAATAAATATGTAGATATAAATATACCTTATGTTTACTATAATGAAAATGGTAACCTAGAAGTTATAACAAGAAGTTTAATACAAACTGATAAATATAAGTTCTGGAACAACATTGAAATATATGAAGTAGCTAGTGAATTAAAAGATAATAATGTTGAAGAATAAAAATAAAAAAATAAAAAACTTAAAAAATAAAAATAAAAAATCACCTTACGGTGATTTTTTATTTTGTCTTGTTATATTATTTTTTAAATTTTATTTCTAGTATTATTTTTTGTTAACAATAATTAAAGGTATAAGCATTTCGTCGTCAGTCATTCCGGCGTGGTGAGATCTAAACTTTTTATCTCTTGTTGAATCATAATTTATATACTTATCACCTGTTGCTATCATAAGATAATCACCTAGTGAATCTTTAAAGTATCTATGATCTTTTCCTATACCAAATATCTTTTTATCTAATACTTGTTTCTTTGAATATAATATAAAATCATTTTCATATGATGATTCATATAATGCTTCAAAGTCATCTTTCATTCCACTCTTTATAAATAAATTTACTGCTCTATTTTCTATACATGTTGGTTTCTTTAACATATCAAAGAAATCTCTATCTGTTTCTGTTAGAACTATTGGATTACTATTTATATGTCCATGGTCTGCTATGATTATTAATGTTGTATCTTCTAATTTACTTGCTAGTTGTTCCATCTTTTGATTTAAATTTCTATATACTAATTTTACTTCTCTAGAATCTGTTCCATATTCGTGACATGTACTATCTGGATCTTCATAATAAGCATATATAAATTTCTTCCCTGGAGCTACTGTATAATCTAATATCTTATCACACATATCATTTAAGTTTGTATATGGTATTTCTCCATATGGACTTATTACATGTGCTTCATATTTTTCATTAATCATACTAGCTATTGGTGTATAAGAATTATATTTTGTTATTAAATTATAATTTGCTATTTGATCTTTTGTTCCTGGTACACAATTTGTGAATGTTTCTACAATTTTTCTTTCGCGAGGAATATACATATTCCAACCAAGCCATCCATGTTCATTAGGATTTAAACCTGATAAGAAACTTGTTGTAGCAGCAACTGTAGTTGGTGGAAAGACACTATGAAATGATCTTTTTAGGTTCTTTCTTAAAAAACAGTTATCAGGAAGTATTCTTTCTATTAAATTTTTACCCATACCATCAAGTAAAACGACTACTATGTTTCTGCTATTGTTTTCTTTTAAGATATCATCAACATCACTTAAAGTATCATGCATTGTCCTGCATCCAAAATACTTTAATATTGAGTTTGATAAGTTTGATAGACAGTCGTTATAATTAGGTCTTTCTATCTTCATTGTTATCTCCCGATTTTTTATATATATTTTAGTATAAATTAATAAAAATAAATATCAATAAAATATAATTAAATCTCCCTTAAACGCTATATTTTAATAAATTTTAGCCGATAAAAATTATAAAGGGATATTTATGCCCAAATGAATGTAAAATAAAAAATATAATTGTATAATTTATATATGATTATTTTATATAACTTATTACTTATGAGAGGAAGAAATATGAGAAGACAAAAATTTAAAAGAGGTTTTAAGAACTTTAGATTTAATAAAAATTTAAATAAAAATAAAAATAGAGTTTTTAAAAGCTTAGTTAGTTTTATTTTAATATTTACTATGTTTATAGGATATGTTCCTTACTATGTATATGGTGCTGATGGCGATAACTTAAGTAACTTTAAGTGGCACTCAGATAGTTATATGGATCAAGGATTCTATGAAAGAAAAGCTGATAATAATACTGATATCTTATTATCTTGGGATTGTGATATTAAAGATACATCACATTATGAATTATCTTTCTTTACACCAGATAGTGTTCTTGCAACAAACTATAACCAAATGCAAAATACTAACTTCCCAGTACAAGATGCAGTAACTAAACATTTATTAACTATTGATCTTACAAGTGAAAATGCAAACTTTAAATTAAATTATAAACACGAAACATTTATCTATGATAATGGTGGTAATTTAGTTGATGCAACATTTGCTTACTTACAAGGATTTAGTGAATTTGATTTTGGTAACAATACATGGAAGGGTAATGATACTGGACAAATCAATTATGAAATATTAGCTAACTCTAGTAACAGAGGATATGTATATAGACTTAATGCTCAAGAGTTTAGAATATATTGGGACACAGCAGATGATGACAGCGCAAAATCAAAATTTAAAATCGACTTATATCAACTTATGGGTGTAAGTAACAGTAACATTTATGATTTTACATTACATACAGCTAATGGTAATGATTCAATTGAAGTTGTTAAAAATGTTAAGTTCACATCTAAACCAACTAGATGGGGAATAACAAATACATCTTCATCAACTCCTGGAGTTACAACAGACCCAGCAGTAATAGCAACACTTGATAAAACATTAGTTAGACCAGGTCTTGAATTTACTGTAGGATCACTTAAAAAATATGATGATACTACTAAAAAGTTTACAACTATAAGTGATACATCAGATACATTCCAAAATATTAAAATAGTTTATAATATTTCTGGAATTGGTGATGATGCTGTAGAAGTTGACCAAATTAGTTTGGATCTTAAAGATATGAAAAAAGATTCAAATGGAGATTATAAATTAGATATCATAGGTTATGATGCAGGACAAGTTGATTGGTATCATAACATATTTAAAACCTCAGATGATTCTCATTATTATTTTATTAGAAAAAATATTTATGATTCTCATGTATATAAAGTTAAGATGGATATAGCTATTAATAATAACCCAACTATCGTTAATAGAAATGCTTATACTTATACAGAGTTTAGAATTGAAAGAAAAAATATTAAGGAAACATATGTTGTATTTAAACCATATAGAATAAATGGTACTTATACAATTTATGCAAATACAAACAAAGCTTCTAACTTATTCGTTCCAGTTAATGAATATGCAAGTACTACACTTCAAAATGAATTTCCTGATGAAGTATATGTACCTATTGATATTCAAAGAACAGGTTCTAGTGAAGCAAATAATAACTACATTGGTATCGACTTCGTTGAAGCTACTGATACATCAAATGTAGTACAAAGTGAAATTTTAGAATACGATTCAAATAAAGATGAAGACGTTGCTGTTGATGTACCAAGTAATATGAAAGTACATGATGTAACAGTAATCGGTACAGAAAATAATGTTGAAGTTGCACAATTCTATTTATCATTTAAAGTACCAGAAGGTTTAAGAGATAAAAGTATATTAAAAAATTCTTCAGAAAAAATTTGGTATGAAGTAATGCTTAATGATACTCAAGTTGATACTGATGGACATAATTATGCAATAGCTGATATCATTTATCTTGAAAGACTTGGTGATGATAGAGTTAAAGTAACAACAGAAAACATGAATCAAATTGATCCAACATATTGTGTATACTTAGATAGTACATCTAAAACAATTGATGTTAAGATAGCATTAAAACCAATTGTTAATGATGGATTTACAAATAAAACATACATGGATAAAATTGAAGGATTCTTCTCATATTATAAACAAGATGCTTCTGATAGTACAAAATATAATATGCAAGATCCACAAAAAACTGGAGTACAACCTCCAAACAATTACTATGATACAACACTTAATGGAGTAAGAATACCAGGTGGTGGTAAAAACTACTTTGTTACATTAAGAGGATTATATAAGAGAGGAACACATGAACCTAAAGAATCGAGTTATGGTGTTCCTGTTAACGTAGTTCTTAGTGAAAACGAAGAAATTATTCCTATACCAGGTAACTTACAATTCAATGATATATTAGATCAAAACTTACCAGCTAACTTAGATAAGATGACTGAAATTGCTGTTAAGATTGATCCAGTTGATATAAAAAATTATTATATTAGAATGCTTAACCCAGTTCTATCAGAGGTTGATGGTCCAAACTCAGATGAGGATGTTAACATTCGAAATAATAAAAACATTCAATATGAAGTTTTCTTTGCAGATAGCCAAGAAAAATTAAATGCATTCTTATCGTGTGATGCCATTAAACTTGAAAAGAGTGTTAAGGATGATTATGCTAATAAAATATATGGAGATCTTGTTAAACAAGTTAGAATAGATCATGTAATAACAAAGCCATCTGATCCAAATAACTACGCAGTTATTAAAGTAGGCAAAGCTAGTGACAGTGATATTGATATTGATATTACTAAATTAAGAGATAAAAATGTTTATGCTTTTATTACAGAAAGTACTAAACTAGATTTTAAAGGACTAGATGCTAACAGTAACTATTATATTGCAGTAAGAACTGTTGTTAACATTATAGATAGAAAAACAAATCCTGCTACTAAGTCTACTAAGTATTCTGAAATATCAAAAATCTATTACACAATAACAGGAACTAAACCTATCATGCCAGTTGAAAATGAAAAAGTTCCACCAACACCAATTTCATTTAGTGTTATAGAAGGACCTACTGATACATCTGTTAAAGTAAGATGGCAAGATCCTCTTATGACAAAAGAAAATGGATTTACATATGGTTACGAACTTGTTAGAGTAGCTGATGAAAGAATAAAAGGTGATGATAGAAGTAATACTATAAGTATTAAAGAATTAAAAAATAGAAATTTAATTGAGTTTAATGGATATCGTATAGTTGAAAATACTAACGATCAAAATGATTTAAAAGTATTAGATGCTAATGGTAATTTCATTGAACCAGAAAGTAATAATGCATTCTATGCATATATACCTGATGGTGAACTTGGAGAAGAAAGACACTTTACTGATAGTACATTGAAACCAAATAGAATTTACTATTACTATGTAAGACGTATTAAAATTAAAAATGATGATCCAGATGAAATATTATATTCTGAATGGTCAGAACTTACAACTACAACTATTCCAGTACAAGGAATTAAAAATCTAAGAGAAGTTGAACCAACACTTGCTGAGTCAATGTATCACATAAAAGATTTTGATCCTTACTATGAAAGAATAATTGCATTTGAAGGACCATTTGATGAACAAACAGTAACAGGTTATTACGAAAATCAATTAAAGAAATTACCTGAATCATTAAGTTTTAATATTTCAATCAAAGATACATTAGAGACAGAATACTTTGAAGCTAAGAGTGCAAACTGTGCTATTTTAGACTTCGATGAAAAATATAAAACATATGTATTTAAAATTCAACAATTAGAATCAGGTACAAGATACAATGTTAGAGTAGCAGTTGTTGACTTATCTATCACAGATAAATATGGTCAGAACCCTATGAGTAGTTTCTGTGATCCAATAAGTTTAAGAACAGAATTTAAACAAGAAGATTATGATAAGAAAACTAAGTATGAAGAATACGAAACTTATTATGATTACATCTTAGGAAAAATTCCTAACGTATTAACATTCACTCTTGAAGATGATTATAAAAATTATTCTGTTAAATTTAAAGAAGATAAAATGCAAGGTGAAATAGGTAAGACTAGAGAATCAACATATCTATTACCTACAACTGATGCAAACAATTATACATATTACTTATCAGCAAATAACATTAATCAATTAGTTAAACTAAAGAAAGGTTTAAGAATAGAACATGATGGTGTTACTATTATTATTCCTTACAGTTTCTTAAATAAAGAATATCAACAAGTTTATGCTGATAGAATTAAAAATGTTGAAGACATTAAAGATAAAGTAGAAGATTTCTACTTAAAGATTTGGGCTGGATTTACAGATCCACAAGCATATATTGATGGTCAAAGAACAAGTGGAAAACAAGTTCAACTTGCTATGAAATTCATTGAACAAAGTACAATGAATATGGATATAGATGTTCTTCTTGAAGATAAAATTAGAGATTACATTGAATCTAATAAATTAGATTTCTTTGATAAGATTGAAAGAGAACTTGAAGGACAAATTAATGACCAACTATTCTTACAATATGTTGATGATGAAGTTGAATCAATTAGAAAATACATCATGGATATGGCAGCAACAGAATTATCTAATTACGAACTAGAAACTTATTCATTCAACAATGTTTATGATAACATTAATGTTAGATATAAAACAAATGATATCTCAAGTAAGATTTATATTAAACCAAATAATTCATTAAAGTGGCAACCAATTACTACATCAAATAGTGGTGGTTATGCTAGTGGATATATTAAAGATTTAGGTTTAATGGTTCTTACTAGTATGAGTAATCAACAAATAGAATATGGTCGTGATGAAGACAAGAATGCTTTCTACACAAGATATAAATATGACCTAGATAATATATTAATAAGAAATGGTGCATTAGATACTAAGAATGGTGGAGTTAGCCAAGATCTATTTAGAGATATTGCATTCCAAATTCTAAGTTATGATACATCAAATGTATTTAATTTAGCAAAACAAAAACAAAACTTAGATAATAAATTTGTATTCTATAATGATCCATTAACTAAACAAGAATTAGTATACGGAGTACTAACAGTTTATGATGAATTTACTGGAGTAAATTTAAATAAGGTAATAATAGATAATGCTAAACAAGCAATTAGTTATAACTATAAACCTTATTATAAACAATCTATTCTTGCTGGATATCAACTAGGTATAGTAGGACTTAGTGATGTATCTAATCCAACAGGAAAGATGAGTGTTGATGAATTATTAGATTTAATTTACAGAGTATTTGAAGAATAGAAATTTTATAAATTAATTATAAATATATTTATAAAATTTATGAGCTATAATTATTACAAAGAAAAAAACGCAGAAAATAATTTCTGCGTTTTTTGTTTTGTAAAATAAGTAAAAAGTTATTCAGTTGTAATTAGCTATATATAAATAATAACTAACAAAAATTAATTTACGGTCATAGACCCCATGTATGTAGCCTTAACCTTTGTTAAGCAATCATAGTCTAAACCGATCCTGCGCAACTGACTTTCAAGACGAGTAAGAGATTTCTCATATGATTTAATAAGAATGTTGTACGTTTCAATCCTGATTGGAATATCTCTTATGTCTGGACCATTTGCAGCTCTTTCCCTGCACATCTTTAAGTCTTCAATAGATAAGCTGGTAAACTGAATCTTATGTTCATATGCAAGCTTTACTAAATCATACTGATAGATGTCCCTGTCAGCATATTCGCTGAGCTTTGATAATTTAATAGAATCTACTAATACTGGATCACCATTTTCCGGGATTCTTACTACCTTTGCAAGTCTATATGCTCCTTCACTAATTGATGAAAATACATCATCTTCTTTACGTGCGATTACAATAATATCGCCTTCTTTTAAATCCTTGAAATTACTCATATAATTCCTCCTACAGTACACTTAAAAAGTGCAAACAACAATAAAGTTAGCATTAATATATCACGAATCTGGTAAAAATACAAGAAAAAAGATGTAAAAATGATTACTTTTTTTACATCTTTAATTTATTTATTTTCTCTAATTATTTGTTTATTATGTGTATAACTTTTTATTTTATATTTTTTTATTGTGTATAAAAATTTCTATTTCATTTCTTCAGCTATTTCTATAATTCTTCTAAATCTATGATTGATACATGATTTAGTTATACCAAGCATATCAGCTAGTTCTTGTAAGTTCATATCTTGATTATTTAATCTAGCTTCACATACTTCATATAGTGGCTGTGGTAATGAATTTAATCCCTTTAACATTTGGATTGTTTTTATTGCATCAATTTGTTTTAATGATGCATTAATTGTTTTCTTTAAATTTGCTGTTTCGCAATTTACATTTCTATTTATACTATTTCTAACATCTTTATATATTTTTATGTTCTCCATATTTAATAGTGCATTATATGCATTTACTATTCCTAAGAAGTTAGAAATTTGTTCTGAGTCTTTTATATATAATATGAGTAAATTTTTCTTTTCTATTTCTTTAAGTATTATATCAAAATCTAATAGACAATTTTTTAAATAATTTGCATGAACATTATTAGTAAAACTAAATTCAATGTGATAATTCTTTTCTGGATTTAGGATATATCCAATGATTAAGAATGTAGTTTTAATATATATTTTTTTATGTTCAAGACTTATCTTATCTGTATTAAAGTCTGTTGAGTTTGCTTTTAGTGCGTCATTAAATATGTCTTCATTAGTTAATTCACATTCATATATGTTTCTTTCATCACTTTCAAAATCAAATAAACCATGTAAGCTTATTCCGTATATAAGTTCAATGTCATCAAAAAATCTTTGAGCTGTTAGTTTATTTTCAGTTTTAAATTTAATTGTATTATTCTCTGGGAAAGTTACAGTATGTTGATAGAATGCTTCAAGTTCATATTTAATTTGATATTCACTAGATGGTGAATTTTTAATTATCTCTTCTTTTACTTGAGATGTAAAACTCATTAATTATTAATAGCTTTCTTTAACTAAGATTTTGTTACTATTATTTTTATAAAGTTCAAATGTACCATCTTCGTAAACATCTTTTTCAAGACTTGAGAAGTCTCCATATGTTTTTGGATATTCGATATATCTTACTACTTTGTTTCCTTTTGTGAATACTAAAAGTGTTATATCATCTTTATAACTTATACCTGTTTTATATACTTCATCCCAATCAAAACCTAATGCGTCATAGATTGTTTCGTATGATGTATATGCTGGGAATACAAACATGCTTTCCCAATCTTCTTTAATGATATCTTTAAAATCAATTGTTGCTCTATTAGTATCTTCTAATGATGAAGCAATAGTTTTAATTTTAAGAGATATTCCGTTTTTATCTAAAGTCTTTTTTAGTAGGTATCCTCCATAAATTGCACCAGCAGCACCAATTGCTAGTCCTGCTCCTTTTAATACATTACTTAAAACAGAATTATTTTTACTCATTTTATCCTCCTAATAATATAGTTTTATAAGTATAATTATAAAGTTAATTATTGCTATTGTCAATTTATGATTTATGAATAATATAATGAATAATATTCTCAAATTATATATTTATTAAATCTATTTGCATATTTATGAAACATTTGATATAGTATGCGTGTAACATGTTGTATTACTTGTAATACATTACGGGTAAAGTTTATAAGGAGGAGAGCTTATGTTAAAAAGAGATGCATGGCAGATATTTTGCCAAACGTTCCTTTGGATCCCGGTTTATATTCTCGTTTCGATGGGAGTATTTGCAATTAAGGGTCAGGCTGTATGGCAGGGAGTCATACTAGGCGCACTCGCATACCTTGGTGCTATGGTTTTAACCTTAGTACTTTCCGAATTAATCTTCAGATTATTTGAGAAGATTAAACCTACTCCAACAGAATGGGAAGGTTATCATTCAAAATTTGATGATGAATAATCTCATTCATTAAAACCTAAAAAAAGATTACAAGACTTAGTTAGCTAAGTCTTGTAATCTTTTTATTTCTTCACTTCTTAATGATCTATGTTCACCTTCTTTAAGAAGTCCTAATGTTAATGTTCCTATTTTAGTTCTTGTTAGAGTAACAACTGTTAGTCCAACTTTATCACACATTCTTCTTACTTGTCTGTTTCTTCCTTCATGAATAACAATTTCTATGATTGAATTTTTATCAAGCATTCTTTTTATTTTAACTTGTGCTTTTTCTGTTTTCTTGCCATCAAGTATTATTCCGTTTCTTAATCTAGCCATTTGATCATCAGTTGGAATACCTTTGACTTTTACTTCATATGTTTTTGAAATATGATGTTTTGGGTGAGTCATTTTATAAATGAAGTCACCATCATTTGATAGTAGTAATAGTCCACGAGAGTTATAGTCTAATCTTCCTACTGGAACTATTCTTTCTTTATTATAATCTATTAAGTCTAAAACTGTAGGACGATCAAATTGATCTTTAGCTGTTGATACATATCCTTCAGGTTTATTTAACATGATGTAAACTTTAGTGTTAGATTTTTTAATAATCTTTCCGTTTACTTTAACAGCATCTTTTGTTTCATCAACACTAACACCCATTTCAGTAATTAGTTTTCCGTTGACTGTAACTTTTCCGTTTTTAATTAATTCTTCAGCAGCTCTACGTGATGCTATTCCGCATTCTGCTATGTACTTTTGTAATCTTTCCATAAATAAATCTCCTTATATATCTCATATTTTGGTATGATTGGATTATATCATGATACCTTAAAAAAATAAAGTATTCATTTAATATTTTTATGATTTATTTAATGATCATTTTTTTAATACATATATATAATGAAGGAAAAATTCAAAATTTTTATAAAAAAAGAAAGGAAAGCAAGACGTAGTCTTGCTTTCCTTATGTCAAAAAAATATTTAATTGTGAGTTTTATCTACTCTTAACTCTGTAATAGAAACCTGAAAAGCCCATTCCGATAAGAGGAGATATAAGTAATGATACTAACATTTCGATGCCGTATGCAATGAAAACGCCGATAGCTGGTAAAGTGAACATAGCAAGAAGTGCTATAGGCAATATAATAAGCAGCATAATGAATGTATAATATAATGCTAATCCAAAAATGCTTAACTTAAATCCTTTACTCTTTTCCATACAAAGCGAAACAGCTTCCCATGCACTTAAATAATCATACTCTTCATCTGCTAAGAAATAATCAAGCAAGAATATTGAAAAAGCAAACACTACTATTATTATGAGAAAAACGCATAATATAGCAATTGCAAAAAATGCTGTCAATATATTTTTTCCAGCTCCTAAAGATATGATAAAGTAAATAGGAACAACAACGATAGTAATAGCAAATGCTATTAAAGCTACAAAAAGGTTTGATCCTAAGTTTCTCCAGTATTTTAACTTGAATGGTCTTATTAATTCTTTAAATTCAAAGTCTCCGTCTTTAAATGCTTTCATATAGCACCTTTCCATACCAATCTGGAGTGGAATTAAGAAGAAGAACTGAATAAGTGTAACAATAAGACTAACTGAAGTAGCTGGCTTAGTCTGCGAAAAATTGCCAGTAAGTGCTCCAAGTAAAAGCCCTAATCCTGTAACAATAAGTGAAATTAAAAATAACTTTCCGAAGTTATCTTTGTAAACCTTGCGTGCTCTACGCCTCATGGACGCTGTGTCCTTGATGTCATCAAATGTCATCTTTTTTCCTCCTTAGAGTAACAAACAATATTAACCTCACAAAATGTGTTTTAATGTAACACAAATTTTTGCTAAGCAGTATTATATAACCTAGGCACATACTTTGTCAATAATTTTAATAATAAAAAATGAACCTTACTTTGTAAGGTTCATTCTTTGTTTAGTTAAATATTTCTTCGTAGTAACCAGCAAAAGTTGTTTTCATATATGGACCTACAAAAAAGTATGCAAGACCAAGTGTGACTAGTGATAATAATAGCCATGGCAGGAATGATATTGTGCATTTAAATAATTCGAATTTATGACCATTACTTTTTTTAATCATATCTAAAAAACATTTCTTTGCTCCATCATCTGATACTGATAGATGATATTTAAATAACATGATAGCGAAATAATATTCTATGATGTAATAAATATTTATTGGTACTAAGAAGATAAATAAAAATGAAATAAATTTATTAGTTTGTATTTGTTCTAAAAAAATGTTACCTAATATTAGCGGGATACCTAGTAATATAATTGCAGGTATTGTACTAATAATTGTTGCTTTAATATTTCTTACATAAGTTTTTTTATTGAAATAACTAAAGAGATTTTTGAATACTGCATCATCACCTCTGTATAATTTCAAATAATAACTATACTTACCAACTTGTATTGGAAAGATAAAAAATAAATTTAATAAAACAGCTAAAATTAAAAATGGTGTTGCAAGTTTTAACAGTTCGAAAATGTTAAATGTAAGATCTGCTATGTTAATATTTTTTAATCTATTAACTAAGAATGCAAGGAATGCTACAAAAACATAAACGCTTCCGCTTATAAAGAAATTTCCTTTCACTGCATTTTTTGCTTTCTGTTTTATTTTTGATCTTTCAAAATTTTCTTTGCTCATAATTTATTGTCCTCCGAAAAATCAATATACAAATTTAAAAAATATTTTTTCTTCATTTTTATTTTTTGTTTTTTATATAAATTATATTTAACTAATAAAATGCACTTATAATACGCGCTAATTTTTAAAGCGATTATATTACAAATCTAGTTATAAATCAAGTAAAAAGAGATCGCATTAGCGACCTCTTCTGTACCATATATCTGAAAGTTGATCATAATAACCTGCATATGTTCCGTACATGTATGGAACGGTATACAAAAATCCTAAACCAATTGTTACTATTCCAAGAATGATCCATGGAATAAAATATATAAAGTTAACAAAAAGTTCAAACCTGTGTCCCTTAGTTATTTCAAGAGTTTCTTTTATTACTTCAACTGGTCCATGATAAGTTTCGTGAACTCTAAATGTAAGAAGAGAAGTACCAATTAAAAAATTAATTGATAAAACAATTCCTATCACATAGAGTAAAAATAAAATTATCTTTGGAACTTCAATTGATAGAAACTTTAATAAACAAAATTTAAGTAGAAGCGGAAATCCTAAAAGGATAGCAACTAATAAGTACTTAAATAAAAATGCAAAAAAGTTTCTAAAGTAATATTCTCTGAATGAACTAAATAAATTTCCGAGACGTGTTCTCTCTTTTCTCCATGATGATAAGAAATAGTTACTAAGTCCGTAGAACATAGGAACTATTACTAGTGATGCTACAAAAGTACATATTGTTTTAAAGAACAATGGTGTTGCTACATCAATTGTTTCTCCAAGACTTAATGCGAAGCAAAAGATTGCTATAAAGATTGTGAATAAGATTAATATCATACAATCCTTTATAAAATCATTTTTGATTGCCTCGCGTGCCATGTATTTTACAAGACCTCTTCTTGATGCTATATCTTCTTTCTTACTTGAACTCATTAGAATCCTCCATTAAAAAATTAGTAGTTATAATATAGCAAGTTATCATGATTAATAAACTTTTGAGATATACCTTTAAAAAAGATGGAGCATAGCTCCATCTTTTTAATATTAAGTTGTTAATTATTCGAACTTTACGTTTGGATAAACAATGACAAAGTCAAGGTTTCTTACTGTGCTTCGTAAAGCTTCCCTGAATCTGATATCACCATTTTCCTGGTTGTACAATCCACGTTTTGATACAGGAAGTGTAAGGTTAACAGTGATGTGTCCATATGCACCGTTCTCAAAGAAAATGCTATCTAAGCGGCCACCGTTCTTTTCAAGGAAAGTAATAAATGCCTGCTCAATTTCGTTAGAGTCAAAGTGAATCTTATATTCATAATCTACTCTAAATGCACCGTTTTTGCCATCTGGACCCTGAAGGTTTTCACTCCATTCAATCTTTGTAATCTTAAGATCACAATTTGGAACATGTAATGTAGCCTTGATAGATGCTGCTAGTGAAAGTAAGTATTCCTGGAATCCGCCGTTAAATGAGAACTTCTGTAAGTCCTTGTCGTTTAAAAATGTTTTACCTGCTTTAGTTACGTAAAAATCCATAATATTCTCCTTAAGCATAAGCTTAGAAATAAAGTTAATAACTTCAAAATTTTGAGGTTATTATATCATAGATCTATAATGTTGTCAAATATTTCCAAAAATTAATTTTTCTTTGATTTTATGGGGTTTTAAGGTACTCAAAAAGCACTAAAATTATTGAAAAAAGTGCGATTTTGTGGTATAATATATATATAAATAAAGGTAGCCACTTACTTCCTCCCTTTAACATATATTTGAAACTATTTTCTAAGTTTTATTCGCATCCATAAGATTTAGAAAATAGTTTTTTTAATGCAAAAATTTAAATTAAAAAAGTGTTTGCAAATTTATTTGCAAACACTTTTTATATTTCTTTATTCAGTTTTTTCTTTAGCAGTTTTTTTCATTTTGTTTTTAATAAAGCAAAATATTTTTCCTATGATGCAAAAGACTACGCCAAGTGCTAGGATAGTTAATATTATACTTATGAATTCAAAATGAGTTGTAACAACTGTCGGAGCATCCGGGTTGAATGCTGATGGATATACTCTTTGTTCTACAAGACCAAGACCGTATATTACGCTAACGTCACCGTATCCTGCATCAATTCCGAACAAAAACATTTCTTCTGTTATGTAATAGTAAGCCAAGTTTACAACAAATAAAATTGCTGTAACTAATGTTGACCATAGCAATGATTTTTTAAACATAGTTTTTCCTCCTATGATTTTTTCTTTTCTATTAAATATCCTATCACAGAAAAATAATAAAAAAGACTACTACTAAAGGTATGAATACTATTAATAAATCACTATATATTATTAAGACATTAGAATGTGATCCTGAATTTTGTCCCATAGAATATATAGTTTCTTTTACTAATCCGTAACCTCTAATTGCTTTATACTCTCCGCCTGATATTACTTTTTCAAATAACATGTGACCAGTACTCATGAATTTATTATAATTATATAAAAATAATCCGAGTGCAGATAAGAGAGATACAATAACAGATGCTATCAATGATTTAAGAATTTTTTTCTTTGACATATAATATCCTCACTGATTTGACATATAGTTTATATAAGTTTTTCTAAGTCCCAAAGCTAAAGGCGCATAATCATCTAAGTAATTTACTCTTTTAGACTTTTCTTATAAAACTATATAATACACTTACTTAGCGCAAATTTCTAAGCATTACTATATCATGAAGCTCGGTATTTTGCAATGATTTTTTTGCATATTTATAAGGTATAATTTTTAAAAATATGTTTAGATTTATATGTTTTAGATATTTAAATTTTTGTGTTTTAGAAAAATAATTAAAGATATATTTTGTCTAAATAATAAATTTTCAGGATTTTTTTCAAATAAAGTTAGATATTCTAAAAGCATCTAAAAAATATTTATAAAAAAATATATATTTTTTACTTAAACACTAAACTTTTTTAATATATGTCGATATAGTTTTTATGAATGAATAAAAACTTACTAAAACAAAGTATTGCAAACGTTTTTTCTCTAAAAAAATGTTTTAGAAAGTGTTGCGTTTAGAAAGTCTTATGCTATAGTAAGTTTATAAATTAGTTAATTTTTTTACTTACTAAGGACTAGACAGATTATAACTAATTTTATTTTGGTAATTTAGATCGTAAGATTATGGTATATATTTGGTTGGTATATTGGTATAGTGTAAGAAAGCTTCTAAGATATAAACTAAATGGAGGAATTATGCTATTTAATATTGGAACAGTGGGTTTTTCTAAATTAGAAAATACTGAAAGTAGATACCAAGTTATAAATGACGTAATTAATAATTCAACTAATAAATCATCAATTGAAACAAACGATGAAAAGAAGTTCGTTGAAAATAAAAAACAATATGGAAATCATATAGGGGTTATAGTAAGAGGATTACAAACTGATAATAAATTAACTGTTACAGGAATCGTACCTTATGCTGACTCTGTTAAAAAGATGCCTATTTCAGATTTATCTGTAGAAAAAGTTAATCTTGAATTTGTTAAAGAACAACAAGTTGTTGAAGATGAATATCATGTTACTTTTGTTAATCAAGATACAGATATGGAAATGACTTTTTATTTACAAAACGTAGTTGATTATTTAAAAAATAAAAATAATAAAAATGGATATTACGATGGAGTATCAGTTAGTGCATTAGCATATGGTGGTAAGATTGTTTTACCATTATGTGATGATGATGAATTTGAAGAAGAAATCGGTCTTTATTCAACATATGAAGATGATGAAGAAGATGAAGATGGCGACGATATTGTTGCTGAAGGAAATATCTTAGAAGATATGGAAGAATTCTTTGTTCAATCAGAAAAACTTGATACAGTATATCATGTTCTTGGAAAGATAAAATCTGTTAAAGAATTATCTAATACAACAACAAAAGAAAAGATATATAAACTTGAAGTTAATACATATAGAATGAATCTTGATGTATATATCAATAAGAAAGATCTTCTTGGTATGCCATCACCAGGTATGAGATTCATGGGAACATGTTGGCTACAAGGAAACGTAATGTTTAAATAATAAAGACTCTATAATATAGATTGGGGTGCAGAAATGTAAATTTCTGCTTCCTCAATCTATTTTTTTATTGCATAAAAACTTGCTAATAAAAATCAAGAGATATTTTAAAAATTTAAATTATT
>JAKSVV010000069.1 GCA_024407775.1 Clostridia bacterium | reverse complement strand
AAAGAGCCTTATAGGCTCAGTACAAACTACCAGCTAAGCTGGTAGTTTTGATTGTTTTTAAAATTTAGTATTAACTTATTTTTTATTTTGTCGATAAATATATTGGGAATAAGTTGGGATTTATCAAACTTTATAGAAGGTGGAATATGAAAACATTAAACGTAGAAGGCAATAGTAACCTTATAAATGTAAATAATCAAAATAGTAATAATGCCAAACTTAAGAAGGGTGATATTATTTCTGGTTTGATTGAAAGCATTGATAATGGTATTGCAAATGTTAGTTTTAAAAATGTTAATAAAAAAGTTTCTATGAATGTTTCGAAGATAGAAAACAATTTGTCAGTGGGAAAAGAGTATGACTTTAAAGTTAGCAATGTTTCTGGTGACAAAATGGAACTTCAAATGTTAGGACTTGATAAAATGATTTCTGAAAAAGACTTGCTTGATAATGCAGATTTTGTAGGTATAAGTTCTAAAGATGTTTTTGAAAGCTATGGATTTGTTGAAGGCGAAGAAAAAGAAGAAGTAGCAAGTGAAGAAACAACTGAAGTAAAAGAAGATATATCTAGAAATGCTTATGAAGAAACACTAAAAAAATTAATGAGATTTGAAAACTATGACATATTTAAAATATCAATACATGAATTTGTAGATATGCTTGTAAAATATAATAATGATAAATTAGCAGGAATAGAGAGTAGTGATGCTAATTTGGTTAAATCGTTAGTTGAAAATGAATTTGAAATTGATGATGAAAAAGTATCATTGCCTGAACAATTAATAAATGATTTAAAAGAAGCAAGCGATATTGTTGATGAAATTAATGCGTTAGAAGATAATGATGCTGATCAAGTTGCAATTGGTTTATTGAAAAATAATGACATTGTTTCTTTGAATAAAGTTTATGAAGCAATGCACAAAACATTAGAAGGAAAGAAAACAGATTTTAATCTTGATGAATTTTCTGATGAATTGAAAAATGTATTGGCTATGAATGATATTGAAGATACAGAAGAAAATGAATTGTCAGCAAAGTTATTAATCGCAAATGAAATAGATGTGACAAAAGATAATTTAGAACGTGTTAAACAAATAAAAGATTCAATAAAGAATATTAATATACAAGACGTGATTAAAAAAGAATTATCTAATTATGCGTTTGGTATAGATACATCTGATATTTGTCTTGAAAAAGATGAAAATATAGAAATAATAACAAGTAAAATTAAATTAAATTTAGATAAAGTAGTAAATAATAATCATGCAATGAATGAAGTCTCAAATCAATTTAAAGATATAAAGAGAACTTCATTAAAACAAATTAATGATTTCGTTAGTAAACTTACAGATAATAATGTTAGCGAAGAATTAACTGATAAAGCAATATCAGATAAACAAACATTAAATGAGGTACGTTTAATGCTAACAGCAAAGAGTGCATTTAATATGTATTCGAAAGGAATTAATGTTTTATTAGAACCAATCAAAACTGTATGTGATAATTTAAAAACATTTGAAGATACACAAAAGGCAATGATTAATTCTGGTAAGCTACATGAGTTAAATGAAAATTTAACTACTTTAACTGTAAGAAATTATAATATATATAATGAAGAATTTAATGATAGCGTAAAAAAGACAATTGAATTTTATGCAAATAGAAATATAGAACTATTAAATGATAAAACACAAATAACAAATAATAAAATGGTGACTCCTGAAATGATTGATGATATATATGGTTCAAATATGATTGAATCTCATTATACATTAAATGGAGAACATTCTATTACTAAGAGAAATATCCAAGAAATATTAGCTATGCTAAATATTGAAGATACACAAATTAATGAAAAATGTGGAATTATTTTATCATTATCAAATCAAGATGTATCACTAGATAATATTAATAAGATAAAAGCTGCTGAAGAAAAAGTGGAATTTGTAATTAATAATCTAACACCTAAAGTTGCGTTATCTATTATTGAAGATGGCATTGATGTATCTAAAGAAAATATAGATACAGTAATAGATTTGATTAATGAAAAAATAAATCTATTAAAAACAAATGATGATAATAAAATTAAAAATGCATTAACTGATAATATTAATAATCAGGATGAACTTTATGATTCTTTAACTGAAGCTATTATATCAAGAAGAATACCTGATGAAGTAAAAGATGCATTACTTGGACTTTATAAAGTAATAAATAAAGTAAATAAATATTCTGATGCTGGACTTGGAATTTTAAATTATGAACCAGATGAAGAAACAAGCAAAATTAATTTATCGTTAAGAGATATCTTTGATGCAACAAAAACATTAGAGAGAAAACAATATGGTGATGCTATTAATAAAACTATTGATGATTCATTTGAATCAATAGAAGTGATAGCACAAAGTGATAGAAATGCTAAAGAATTACTAGACAATTCTTTTAGAAAAATTAGAGAACAAATTGAAAAGAATAACATTAAAAATAATGAATCATTAATGAAAGAAATTAATGATGATATTAAATTCATAAATGAAGATTCAGTTGTTCTTGAAAAGATATATAAAGATCAAAAACAAATGACATTGGATGATGTATCTAAGGTTAGAGAATTTGAAGAAAGTAAAACTTTACTTAAAGACAATCTAATGATTGATGAAGTTTTATCAAACAATGATGATCTAAGAATAGATATTGAAAACTCATCTAATAGAATGAAAAATAAATCATATAGAGATATAGATGAAGATAATCATTTAAAAGAACTTAGAAAAGAAAGAAACATGGAAGTTAAAAAAATTTTGGATGATTATGAAAATAACTCAATGGATGATTTAGATACACTAGATGTTACAAGAAGAATATTAGAAGCAAGATCAAATTCATTAGAAAGAATAGAAAGTATTAATAAAGTACTAAAACTTACTAGTGAAACTAATAATGCTTTATCAACATCGGTATATATTAATGACGAATTAACTAATATTAATATTTATTTTGCTAATGACATAGATTTGAATGCAGATGAAAATACTATGCTTATATCTATGAATACTGAAAGCTTAGGGAATATAAAAGCTGATGTAAAAATAAATAATGTTAATCAAACTTTAAAGATTAATTATATAACATCAAAAGATAATATGAATGTTCAAGTTCAAAGCATAATGAGTGAACTTATTAATTCATTTACTTCTGATTATAAATTAATTGATGTTTTAGTTAATGGTAAACAATTATCTAAAAAGAATGATAATAATTTATATATTAAAAGTATGAACATGAAAAATAAATTATCACAAATTAAATAACAATAACATGGAGGCAAATTATGAGAATAGAAAATGATACAATTGATGAAAAGAAAAGAGAAGAATACTTGAAGATTGCTTCAGAGGTAATTCATACTTTAGAATTAATAGATGAAAAGGCAAAAGAAGAAAGCAAAAAGAACGCATAAATAGATTAAATCTGTTAAGAAAAAGACGAAAAATGTCGATATATAATTATAGGATAAAATACATAAAGGAGGCGCATTATGAAATTAAATACTAATATCGCGTCATTAAAAGTATTAAACACAATGAATGGAAATAATACAAGATTAGAAAAATCAATAGAACGTTTATCATCAGGTAATAAAATTAATAAAGCTGCAGATAACGCAACTGGACTTGCTATTAGTAGAAAGATGCAAGTACAAATAGATGCTTTATCTAAAGCAAGTGAAAATGCTGGTGATGGAATAAGTTTAATTCAAACAGCTGAAGGAGCATTAAACGAAGTTCATAGTATATTACAAAGAATGAGAGAACTAGCTGTTCAATCATCAAACGGAAGCTTATCAACAGATGATAGACTATCAGCTCAAAATGAAATTGATATGTTAAAAGATGAAGTAAACAGAATTTCATCAACTGTTCAATTTAATAACATGAATTTATTAGACGGTAGTATAGATTCAAAAACATATAGTAATGATGAAAATATTGCTAAAGTTATTTCATCTAGTGAAGGAGTAAAAGCAGGAACTTATCAATTTAAAGTTGAAGAAGCTGCTGTTAAAACTTGTTTAGTTGGATCACCTATTGGAAGAATATTAGGCGAAGATGGAAAAACACATACTCAAGGTACTATATATATAAATGGTGCTGAAGCTAATATTAAAATGGGTATGACAGAAGATGAAATTTTTGCAGTACTAAGAGATGCTGCTGAATTATCTGACGTAACATGTACAACTAATACAACAAAATTAGTGACAATGGATGGAATAGAAAATACTTCACAATTAATATTCCAAAATCAAATATCAGGTGAAGATCCTATTAAGATAACAGGTGATGATAACATGTTATACTCATTAGGATTAGTAGATTTCCAAGATGAAGTTGCTACATATAATGAAGGAACATTAGCTGAAGCAAATTTAACTGATGATATAAAAGCATATGCTGGAAAAACATATATAGTAAATGGAAATGTATTTACTATACCAGATGATGCTGAAACTAAAAAAGATATTATTACTGCATTAAAAGGATACGATATAGCAGGATTAGAAATTGATGATACAACTGCAGATGTAAAAATAAAAGATGGATTTGCAATTGATGCTAATACTGTTAAAGAAACTGATGGAAAAACATTATTTGATGTTCTTGGTATGACATTATCAAGTGTGACAGGAACAATGGAACTTAAAAAAGATGGACATAATGCAGTAGCACAAATTACATCATATGATGATCCATCATCAGGAAAAGTAGTAGGATTCCCTGCTGGTACAACTGTAAGTGCTGAAGGTAATTTATTAAAATTCAATGGCCCGGATGGATTTGAATTATTAGTAGAAAACTCTGGTACAGTTGGAGATGCAAAACTTGTAATCACAACACAAGGACAAATGGATTTACAAATTGGAGCTAACAATGGACAAACAATGATAATAAGAATTCCTAATATGAGTACACAAGCTATTGGTATAGAAAATGTAAATATTAGGACAAGAGATAAAGCAGAAAATGCTATCGTAGATCTTGATGAAGCAATAGCATATGTATCAGAAGTTAGATCAAGACTTGGAGCTTTTCAAAATAGATTAGATTATACAGTTAATAGTTTAACAAGTTCAGAACAAAACTTAACTGAATCATTATCAAGAATTCAAGATACTGATATGGCTGAAGAAATGAGTACATATACTCAAAACAATATCTTAGCTGAAGCTGGTATTTCAATTCTTGCTCAAGCTAATCAAAGACCACAAGGAATACTAACATTATTACAAAACATGATTTAAAAAATGAAGGAGATGAGTTAATATGGAAATAACAACAGCAAGAGTAGTTAACTCTTCACAACTTGAATTAGTTACATTAAGTTATGAAGTAATATTAGATAATTTAAAAACATCTCTTAATAATATAAATGAAATTGATCTTAAAATATCAAAAGCATTTCTTAAAGATTTATCTAATGCTTTAGATATGAAATATGAAATTTCGAAAAATTTAAAACAACTTTATAATTATGTTGATGAACTTTTAGTTAGTTGTGAAATTTCTAATGATGAAAATAGAAAAAGCAAATATCTAAATGAGTCAATAAAAATAATTACTAAATTATATGATGCATATAATAAAATTGTTAGTGACCAAAATGAAAAAGAAAAAGTTATGGAAAATACAGATGCAATATATTCTGGATTGACATATGGAATGAATGGTCTTAACGAAACAGTAGTAGGAAATTATAATAGAGGATTAAAAGTGTAAAAAATAAAAATAAAAATTGCTTGCCGAAGGCAAGCAATTTTTATTTTTATTTTTTTATTTTTTAAAATTTTATTAATATTAATATTCATAAAAATCTACATCATTAATATTTAATTTATATATTACATCTTTTCTTTCTACAATAGTTTCTATTCTAGCAGCAAGCTCAGGTGTTTCTTTTACGTGTTGTATTAATTCTTTAGTTGGGTTAATCATAGTAGGATACTTAACAGCATTAAGCATTGTGAAGTCACCGTTAGTATCGCCATATGCATAACTTTGATCTAAATCTATATCATATTTTTCTACAAAATTATTTAATGCTTTGATTTTACTTTCTCTATCCCACATTGGAATAACTTTACCTGTATATTCACGAGTTTCTGGATCAGTTATGAAAACAGTACCAGCTACATCATCTGCACCTAATCTTTTTGCAAGTCCACTAGCAAGATCATATGATGAACCGGAAATGATAATTACTTTATGACCTTGATCCTTATGCCATTGTAATCTATTTTTTGTATGTCTAAATAATTTTTCGCCTTTTTCTTCAATTACTTGGTTAGCTAAAAATTTAATTACACCTTCATCAACTCCAACGATACATTCATGATATACTTTTGAAAGTTTATCTATGTAATCATCATAGTTAGCTTCACGAGTTACCCATTTATCATATAAAGGTTTAACTTCGTTATACCATTTATAATCTGAAACAATTCCATTACGTGATAACTTTTTAAAAAGTTCAACGGATAATGCTTCTCTATATAAAGTTCCATCAATGTCATAGAATGCAGCAATTGTTTTCATTTGTTTCCTCCATTAATTTTTGGTTATGATTATTATATTTAAAAATCATATATATGTAAAGCAAATTAATTAATTAAATTTATATTTACTCATAAAAGAATATCGACATACAAAATAAAAATATTATTGCTTTTTGAGAAAAATAATAGTAGTAGTGAAAAAATATTTTTTTATAAAAAAATATACTATATAGGGATGGCGTACCACTTTATAGGGAAATTAGCGTGATATTCATCGGAAATGTGATAAACGCTAGGGATTTAGCAAACATTTTACTCCATTTGTGTACTTTGGGGATAAATAGTGACAATTTGTGTTTATGTAAATCAAAAAACACAATATGTTGATAAGCTAGTGCTGGCTTAGAATTATTTTTCCACAAATTACACAAAAGTATTGACAAATATGTTTTTTGGGTGTTAAATATAGGTAAGTGGAACAAAGTGGAGCAAAGTGGTAAATTTTGAAAAGGAGGTATTAGTCATGTTTATAGGCGAATATCAACATAGTTTAGATACTAAAAACAGAATAATGATACCTTCTAAATTTAGAAGCAAACTTGGTGATCATTTTATTCTAGCGAAGGGACTAGATCATTGTCTATTTATTTATACAATGGAAGAATGGGAAAAGTTTGAAGAAAAATTATCAAGTTTACCTTTAACAAGCAAGGATGCAAGACAATTCACTCGTTTCTTTTTATCAGGCGCCGAAGAATGCGAGATGGATTCACAAGGAAGAATTTTAATTCCACAAAGTTTAAGAGAACATGCAAACCTTACTAAGGACATTGTCTCTATTGGCGTATCAAATAGAATTGAAATTTGGGATGCACAAAGTTGGAGAGACTTTACATCAGTTGATAATTTCAATCCAGATGATGTCGCAGAAAAGATGGCTGACTTAGGAATCTAACTAGAAAGGGAGGAAGTGCCAAATGGAATTTAGTCACATTCCAGTAATCCTAAATGAAACTATAGAAGGGTTAAACATCAGGGCAGATGGAATATATGTGGACGGCACTTTAGGTGGAGCTGGTCACTCTAGCAAAATCTGTGAGAAACTAAACGAGAGTGGTACACTCGTTGGTATTGATCAAGACGAAGAAGCAATAGCTTTCTCCCAAAAAGTTCTTGAAAAATTTTGCAACAAAATTCATATAGTACATGATAATTATAGAAATATTAGAAATGTACTAAAAAGACTTGAAATTGAAAAAGTTGATGGTATCCTATTAGATATAGGGGTATCATCGTATCAGATCGACAATGGTGAGAGAGGATTCAGTTATATGCAAGATGCACCACTCGATATGAGGATGGATCAAAGCAAGGAATTCTCAGCATTCGATGTTGTTAACAATTATTCTGAGAGTGATATCACTAATATTTTATTTAAATATGGTGAAGAAAGTTACGCGAGAAATATTGCTCGAAGAATTTGTGAAGAGAGAAAAGTAAAACCGATCGAAACAACATTCGAACTTGTTAAAATTATTGAGATGGCTGTGCCAGGGAAATATAAAAAAGAAGGGCATGTCGCGAAGAAAACTTTCCAAGCTATTCGTATTGAAGTTAATAAAGAATTAGAAGTTTTAGAAAATACAATAGACGACATGATTGATTTATTAAACCCAGGCGGAAGACTTTGTATTATTACATTCCACTCATTAGAAGATAGGATCGTTAAAGAAAAATTTAAAAATGCCGAAAATCCTTGTATATGTCCAAGAGATTTTCCGGTGTGTA